>NZ_JAAKUJ010000007.1:0-225095 GCF_049175075.1 Aeromonas sp. 600774 | reverse complement strand
GAAGGATTCGAACCTTCGAAGGCAGAGCCGTCAGATTTACAGTCTGATCCCTTTGGCCGCTCGGGAACCCCTCCACAAGTGCGAGGCGCATACTAACAGATCTTCTGATTTTGGAAACCCCCAAGCAGGATTTTTCCATTAAAAGAATTGGATTTGTGGCCGATAACCAATGAAATCGCCATTTTCTAGAGTTATCTCATGCTGCCCAGTTCAATCCGTAATCACCTGCTCGTTGATGAGGGCCAGTTGGGGCAGCGCCTCAACCATGACCTGCAGCATGGTGATCGGGCGGATTTCCGGTTGCATCTGGCCCTGCTGACTGATGCGGTGGAGGAGCAGCCCTGGTTTGATGCCAAACCGGCGGCCAGTTCCCAGAGCCGTGACTGGCGTCTGCACTTTGCGCTGAGACCGGCCGAGGTGCTGGTGGCTGAAGGGGCGGGGAGTGACTGCAGTGCCATCAATGAGCGGTTGCAGCAAGGGGGAAGCATGGTGGATGTGCGGCTCTGGCTGGCGCTGCAAACACCGCCGCTGGCGGTCAAACAGCCACTGCTCGATGAGGCTGTCTACGACAACCTGTCACCGCTGGCGCGGGAGCGGTTGCAAGGAAAGCTGGCCGATATGCCACGCCAGGAGGATCCGCTGATATTGCTGCCGATCCTCGATCGTTTGCAAGAGGGGGTGGATACCCGGTTGCACTGGCTCAGTTGATGGCGCCTGTTCACTGGTGTAACGCGATGCTTGTCGGCAAATCACAGGCAACAAAAAGGCGGGTAACCCCGCCTTTATGCTCTTTAGAATTTTTAGCCTTGCGGCATGCTATCAAGCGTCAGCTTCATCCGGTTGCGGCTGCTCTTTGAGCGCGGCATTGGCACGACGGGCAATCGGCTTTTCGGTGTGACGGTTGAGTTGGCGCTCCAGTTTTTGCCCCAGTTCGTTGATGGCGGCGTAGAGATCCTCATGCTCTGCCTGAGCAAACAGTTTGCCGTTGGGGATGCCAGCACTGGCTTCGACAGTGAACATCAGACGCTCTTTGGAAACAATCACATGGGGTGTGATGAGAGGCACCTGAAGACGTTCGAGCTTTTCAAAACGGGATTCGATGCGCTCGCGGATAGCCGGGGTGATGTCGATGATTTTGCTGGTAATTTCGATTTTCATATTGGCCCCCTTCGGGTCGTCTTGCTTGTGTCTTCACCTTCAGATTACTCATTGGCAAAGATTGAAATGTGATCTATGTCACATAAGCTTCCCTTGGCTATTCAGCAACTTATAAATTGTGATCTTTTCCGGTTTCGTGCCAAAAACAGCTTGAGCTCCATGAAACTGGCAGGCAGTATGACGGGAATAGGATCGTTTCTGTCCCTTCTTGGCAGCACTTCGTGTCGACCTCATGTCCGGTTTTCACTGCTTGATATCGCATGTTTGTACTCTTCCCTCGCAACCTCTGCTCTGATGAGCGGATGCAGGGGGCGTTGCTATGCCTGATTGGACATCAAACGTGGTTGGTTGTTGTGTTGGAGTGGTAAATGAAGCAGCAAGCCACGCAAGTCATGTGGTTTTTCGATCGGCAACATGATCAGTGGAGTCTCTCTGATCAGGGGGCCTACCAGCAGTGGCAAGGGGAGGGCAATCATCCCTGGGCCGCTCGCCTGTTACCGGAAGATGAGGAAGGCTTTGCCGATTTTCTTGTCCGGCTTCATGAATCACATCTGCCTGAACAGTTCATCGGTCATCTGAAGGATGATCGGGGGCAGCTCAACCATGTGCTCTGGAGCGGGCAGTTTGTGCCCACCCAGCAGATCTGCTGTGGCTGGCTGGCCCCTCTTGATACCGCCAACAGTGCGGTCTCCTCTCTCAACCTCTCTTTGCCGTTGCTGCAAACCACCCTGCTAACCCAGTTGGCGCAGGCGCTCTCTGCCCGCACCGGGCTCGATTTCTTCAATACCCTGGTCAGTCAGCTGGCCCATATCCTCAAGGTGGATGCGGTCTGGGTGGGGGAGTTGTGCGGTGCCGACCGGGTCAAAGTGCTGGCTGCCGACGGGCTGACGCTTAAAGACTACCCGCTGGCGGGCTCCCCCTGTCAGGAGCTCTACAAGCAAGGGGCCATCTGTTTCGAGGTGATTGACGAGTCGCAGGAGTATCAACCCTGGCTGGCGGCCGGGCAGACTTATTATGGTCAGCCGCTATTTGATGCTAGAAGCCAACTTCTGGGCCATCTGGCGCTGCTCTATTCGGCCCCGGCAGATACCAGCAACCTCACCTCGGTGCTCAATACCTTCTCGGTACGGATGGTAGCCGAGCTGGAGCGACTGCAATCCGATGCCCAGATGCGCCTCTCTGCCGTTGCATTCGAGACCCACGAAGGGATCATCATCACGGATCCGGGGTTCAAGATCCTGCGGGTCAACAACGCCTTCAGCCAGATCACCGGTTTTGACAGCCACTCCGTACTGGGTCTGCAGCTGGAAGAGGATCTCTGGCCCAATCTTGGAGGGCTGGGCTACGAGCTCAACCCTCTCAACCGCTGGCAGGGAGAAACTCTGCGTCGTCATGCCGATGGTCACACCTACCCCCAGTGGGAGATAGTGACGCCGGTGCAGGATGAAAAAGGGGTGATCAGCCACTTTGTCATCTGCTTCGAGGATATCTCCGAGCGCAAGGCGGCCGAGCGACGCATTCAGGATCTCGCTTATTACGACGAGCTGACCGGGTTGCCCAATCGTCGTCAATTGCATGAAACCCTGGTACAGACGTTCAATGAGGCGATCCGAAACGGCCTGATTGGCGCGCTGCTCTTTATCGATCTCGATCACTTCAAGACCATCAACGACTCCCTCGGCCACGCCACCGGTGACTGGCTGCTCAAAGAGGTCGCCGCCCGTCTCAAACGGCTGGTGCGGCAAGGGGATTGCCTGGCGCGTCTCGGCGGTGACGAGTTTGTACTGCTGCTGCCATCGCTCTCTGCCAGCCCGCCCCAGGCAGAGATGCAGGCCGATATCATTGCCGAGCGTCTCATCACCGAGATTGCCGCTCCTTATACCTATGCAGGTCAGGTGCTGCACATCGGCGCCAGCGTCGGTATCACCCTGTTTCCGGATCGGGAGCAGGGGGTCGATGATCTGCTCAAGCAGGCAGATACTGCCATGTATCAGGCCAAGTCCGCTGGTCGCAAGACCCGTCGCTTCTTCGATGCCTCGATGCAGCAACAGGCGGATCGCCGTCTGCTTATTCACAACGAATTGCGCAACGCCCTCAGTCAGCAGGAGCTGACCCTTTACTATCAGCCGCAGCACATGGTGGACGGCGGTGACATCATTGGTGTCGAGGCGCTGATCCGCTGGCAACCTGCCGGTCGCTCGCTGGTCTCGCCAGCCGAGTTTATTCCCATCGCCGAGGAGACGGACCTGATTGTCGACATCGGCAACTGGGTGCTTTATGAGGCCTGCGCCCAGTATGTGCTGTGGGAAGAGAATGGTATCCACATTCCGCAGATCTCGGTCAACGTGAGCGCCAAGCAGTTCCACGCCACCGATTTTGTCGAGCGGATCCATGATGTGCTGGCGCAAACCGGCATGGATCCGGCCTGCCTCAATCTGGAGATCACCGAATCCGTGGTACTGGGTCATGCCGAGGACACCATCAGCAAGATGACCGAGCTCAAGGGACTCGGCATCAGCTTTGCCATCGACGATTTTGGTGCCGGCTACTCCTCCCTGAGCTACCTCAAGCGGCTGCCTGCCGATGAGCTCAAGATCGACCGCTCCTTCATTCAGGACATCCCGAAAGATGGTGACAACATGGCCATCGTTGAGGCGGTGATCGCCATGGCGCGACATATGGGGTTCAACGTCACGGCGGAAGGGGTGGAGTCCCGTCAGCAACTGGAGTTTCTCAAGGCGCAGGGGTGCAGTTTCTATCAGGGCTATCTCGCCTCCAAGCCGCTGCCGGTGCCCTATCTGGAGAAATATGTACAGCGGCTGACCAGACCGGAGCAACTGCGCGAAATGCAGCTGAGCGAGGCAGAAAAATAGTCCCTGCTCCCCGCTGTAGCGCTGCCCGGCAACGGGTAGAATGAGAGGCAGTAGACCCACCGCCAGCGGGCGGTGTATTGCCCTCAATGGAGATGTTCAGTGAAAGCTGTATGGGGAATTGTTTTGTCGGCGCTGTTCGTGCCGACCCTGATGGCGCAGACTGCCGACCAGACGCTCTACCGTCAGGCGTATGACGCCGTACGGGCCAATGACCAGGCCCGTTTCCAGCAAATTCGTGCCCGTTTGACCCATTATCCCTTGTTGCCCTATCTCGACTACTATCAGCTCGCCTTTCGTCCGGGGGCGGCGGATTACAACGATGTGACCCGCTTTATCCGCCAGCATGGGGATACTCCCCAGTCCAACCGGCTGGAGCGCAGTTATCTGACCTATCTGGCCCAGAGCCAGCAGTGGTCACAGTTCCTGCGCTTCTATCCGGCCAAGCCGAGCTCCACCGACCTGCTCTGCATGCACTATCAGGCGCTCTATTACACCGGCAAGCCGAAAGAGGCGTTGCAGGGGGCGGGCAAGATCTGGATGAGCGGCCAATCCCGTCCCGATGCCTGCTCACCGCTGTTCCAGCTGTGGCAGGCATCCGGTCAGCGTACCCAGGAGAAGATCTGGCAGCGGATGACGCTGGCGTTCGAGGCGGAAAATCCCAATCTAATCCGCCACCTTGGCGCGACCCTGGGTAGCGGCTTGCAGAGCTATGGCGATCAGATGGTGACCCTGTTCGAGCAGCCCGCCAAGGCGATGAACCCTGCCTATTTCAGCAGCAACCCCTATTCCCGCAAGCTGCTCTCCCTCGGTTTGACTCGCTACGCCAATCAGGAGCCGGAGTCGGTGCTGCGCCAGCTGGCGCTGTTTCGCAGCCGTTTTGGCCTGACCCAGGCCGAGGTGAAACCGGTAGAGCGTGCCATTGCCCGCCGCCTGCTGCTGGATCGCTCCATTGCCCAGCGCAGCTGGGTCGATAGCACGGTGAAAAAGCTGGCGGATCCCGACATTACCGAGCTGCGGGCGCGACTGGCCATCTGGGAGCAGGATTGGCGTGGCCTCTCCGGCTGGGTGAAGATGATGCCGATGGCCCGTCAGAAAGAGGATCGCTGGCGCTACTGGATGGCGCGCTCCCTTGAAGTGCAGGGGCAGCAAAAACCGGCGCGGGATCTCTATCTGGAGACCGCCAACCTGCGCGGTTTCTACGGTTTCATGGCAGCCCAGCGCACCGGGGTGCCTTATCGCATCAAGAACCAGAGCGTCAAGCATGTACCGGACTGGCGTACGGCCAGCCAGCGCTGGCCCTTCTTGTTGCGGGTGCGCGAGCTGCTGTCGATGAACGAGATTGCGGCGGCCCGCTCGGAGTGGATCCACAACATGGATCGCAATCCGGTGGCCCAGCGTATCGAGTTTGGTCATATCGCCCTCAATCAGGGGTGGCACGAGCTGGCCATTCTCGCCAGCATTCGCGCCGAAGCGTGGGATGCCCTCGACCTGCGCTTCCCGCTGCCGCTCAAGCGCACCTTCTCCCAGATGGCGCAAGAGCGCACCATGAACACCAGTTTGCTCTATGCCATTTCCCGTCAGGAGAGTGCCCTCTATCCGCTGGCCCAGTCGCCGGTGGGGGCGCGCGGTCTGATGCAGCTGATGCCGGCCACCGCCAAAGAGACTGCCGGCAAGCTGGGGGTGCCCTATCGTAACGAGCAGCAACTGTTTGATCCGACGATGAATATTCGTCTGGGGAGCGCCTATCTCAAGCGCTTGCTGGATGTCTATGACGGCAACCGGATCTTGGCGGCGGCCGCCTACAACGCCGGGCCGGGACGGGTAAAACGCTGGCGAGAGCAGAGTGACAACAAGCCGATGGATGTCTGGGTCGAGAGTATTCCCTACAAGGAGACCCGCAACTACGTGCAAAACGTGTTGTCGTTCGATCTCATTTATCAGCACAAGCTGCAGCAGCCGCTGCGCTTCATGTCAGAGCGGGAGCTCAATCACGCCTATTGAGTCGGGGGCCGCCAGCCGGCCCCTGTTTTCAAATTCCCCTGCCGCCGGGTATCATCGGGTAAGGTTTTGTTACCAAAGGAAACATGCCTGGTGACCTGGCTCCGGGAATTGCATCAGGCCGCAGGGTATACTCGGGCGTCGGCACCGACAGGTTCCCCCACAATAAAGGAATGGATAGTGGCAACGATTAAAGACGTTTCTCAGCTGGCAAATGTGTCTATCTCCACCGTGTCGCGGGTTATCAACAACACGGCACAGGTAGCACCGGAAAAGCGTGAGGCCGTACTGGCGGCCATGAAGGAACTGAATTTTCGACCCAACAGTTTTGCCCAGGCACTGGTCAGCAAGCGTTCCAACTGCATTGGCGTGCTGGTTGGCGACCTCTGCGGCGGCCCCTTCTTTGCCCAGATGATGCGTGGCATCGAAACCATGGTCGATCAGGCCAACAAGTTCACCATCGTCATGTCTGGCAACCACGATATCGCCCGCGAGCGTCACGCCATTCAGGCGCTGCTGCAGCGCCAGTGCGATGCGCTGATCCTCCACAGCAAGGCGCTTCCGGACGAGGAGCTGAGCGAGCTGGCGGCAGGCTCTACCCCCATCGTTTTCATCAACCGTCAGGTGCCGGGCTTTGAGGATCGCTGCGTCTGGCTCGATAACCAGGCGGGGATCACCACCGCGTGCCAGCACTTGCTGGATGCCGGTCATCGCAACATCGCCTTTATCACCTCCGATGATGAAGAGTTTGTCGATGGTCAGCAGCGGATGGCCGGTTACACCCAAACTCTGGCCAGAGCCGGGATCGCCTTTGATCCTGCACTCGTCAGCCGCGCCTATGCCGACGAAAATGGCGGCTATGTGGCGATGAGTGAACTGTTGGCCCGTGGTGTCGAGTTCACGGCCGTGCTCGGTTTCAACGACGGTATGGTGGCCGGCGCCATCTCTTGCCTGCTGGAGCGGGGTTACAAGATCCCGCAGCAGGTGTCGGTGGTGGGGTTCGACGATATCCCCTACGCCCGCTACATCTATCCCAAGCTCACCACGGTGCGCTACCCCATCGAGGAGATGGGCAGCCGCGCTGCCGAGCTGGCGCTGCGTCTGCTCGATCACAAGCCGGTGGACGGCCTGGCGCTCAAGTTTGAAGCCCAGCTGGTGGAGCGGGAGTCAGTCGCCTGACGAGTGTCAAACAGCGAACAACAAGGTGGCCCCATCGGGGCCACACTCTTTTCTGCGTTATCTGAATAATCCGCCATTTATCCCGCCAGGGCGATCCGCTGCTGACGGCGCGCCTCAACCCCTTCTGCCACCATATCGAGCAGTTGCCTTGTCTGTTCCCAGCCGATGCAGCTATCGGTGATCGACTGGCCGTAGCGCAGCGGTTTGCTGCCAATCTCCTGACGCCCTTCGCAGATAAAACTTTCCACCATGATGGCGGCGATGGCATGGCTACCAGCACCCAGCTGGTCGGCAATGTCACGGGCAACCAGCAGCTGGCGGGCATGTTGTTTCTGGCTGTTGCCGTGGCTGCAATCGATCATCAGCCGGGGTGACAGATGATGCTGGCGCAGCAGCTCGCCAGCCTCTGCCACATGACTGCTCTGATAGTTTGGCTGGCGGCCACCGCGTAGGATCAGGTGGCAGTCGGGGTTGCCATGGCTGCGCACCAGTGCCAGCTGGCCATCACCGGAAGGCTGGGTATAGAGGTGGGCCGCCCGGCTGGCGAGGATCGCCTCTACCGCGATCCGGATATTGCCATCGGTGCCGTTTTTAAAGCCGATGGGGCAGGGAAGGGCCGAGGCCAGCTGGCGGTGGAGCTGGGATTCGGTGGTGCGAGCGCCAATGGCACCCCAGCTGATGAGATCCCCCAGATAGAGCATGCTGGTGAGATCGAGAAATTCGGTGGCACAGGCGAGCCCTTCCTGTCCAAGGGCCAGAAGTAACTCCCGGGCCTGGGATAGGCCCTTTTCCAGTCGATCGCTGCCATCGAGGTCGGGATCGAAGATAAATCCTTTCCAGCCGAGCGTCGTGCGCGGCTTTTCGAAATAGGTGCGCATCACCAGTTGCAGCTGCTCCCCGTATTGGCCCTGCAGTTCAGCGAGCCGGCCACCATAGTCGCGGGCGGCTGCCGGATCGTGAATGGAGCAGGGGCCGATCACCAGCAGCAGGCGATCAGCCTCTCCCTGCAGAATATGGCGGGCTTGCTGGCGGCTGCGAGCGATCTGGCGAGTGAGCCGTGCCGGACAGGGTCTGGCCTTTAACATCTCGTCAGGGGTGGGCAGGGTGGCAAGGGGTGAAGCATTCAGAAGTGAGGTGAACATGAGCGATCCTGATGAAAATGGAAATCTGCATGCTCTTTGCTGTCCAGTGGGGATCTTCCCCTTATTCTCTTGGTTAACAGAGCGCGGGCATGGGCCCGCGCTCTGTTATATCGGCCTTGGCTACCTTAGAAGCGGGCTGAGCCGCTGACGTAGTAGCTGCGACCCGGTTCCACGTTCTGGAAGACAGTATCTTTCTCTTGCAGGCGCACGTCGGTCAGGTTGTTGATCCCCAGTCGCAGGTCAAAGTTCTCGGTGACCTTGAAGCCGGTGCCGAGATCGAAGGTCTGATAGCTGGGCAGCTTGTGCAGTACGACAACCTTGTTGACGGTCTGCTCGGCAAACTGGGTGCCGGTGTAGGTGGTGCCGACAAAGGCATTAACCCGCTCGGTGGCCTGCCAGGTGATCTTGGCATTGGCCTTGTGCTCAGGCCGCTCGGGCAGAGCCTGACCCTGATCGCCTTCAGCCTTGAGGTAGGTGTAGTTGGCGCCGAGGTTGATATCGTCGGTCAGATCGAGCTTGCCGGTCAGTTCCAGCCCCTTGGTAGTGGCTTTCTCCAGGTTGTACCAGGTGCGGTCAGTGGAGTTCGGCAACTGCTTGAAGGTGAGCATGTCGTCGATGTCGGAGTAGAACAGGGTGGCGCTGGTCTCCCAGATCCCTTCTCCTGCGATGACTCCCAGCTCGTAGTTGGTGCTGGTTTCCGGCTTGACCTTGTCGCTGCCATAGATGCGGCAGCTGCCGCCGCAGCTCTCGATGCTGTAGCCGTTGGAGTACTGGTGTGGTGCCGGAGCCTTGAAGGCCTGGCTGACCCCGCCCTTGACGGTCACCACATCGTTCATCTCATAGACCAGATAGCCGCGCGGGGTGAAGTGGCTGCCGTAGATCTCGTGGTGATCGTAACGGCCGCCCAGCGTGAAGGTCAGGCTGTCGGTCAGGCCGATCTCGTCCTGAGCGAACAGCGCCTCCTGGGAGTGACTCTCCTTGCCGCCGATATCCTTGTAGCTCACCGCATCCACCAGCTCCCGATCCAGATATTCACCACCCAGGGTCAGGTAGTGGTTGGCCAGCGCCAGGTTGGTATAGCCCTTGAGGGTCAAGGTGTTCTCTTCCAGCTCCCGCTGCTGTGGGGCAGAGTAGCTGGTGTTGAAGTCGTCGATCTGGGAGGTCTCGTAGTTGGCCATGACGGTGGTGTCACCCCAGCTCCAGTTCCCCTTGTGAGTCAGGCCAAACAGGTTGCGATCATTCTGCTGCTGGCGGCTGTGAACCTTGTTGCCGGTCTTGCGGAAGATATCGAGAGGCCGCTCATCCTGGTTGTAGAGATAGTCAAACTCGAAGCGTTGCTGCTCATCCACCAGCCAGCTCAGGGTGGAGGCAAAGTTACGGGTCTGTTTGGCTTCGATGAGGGGGATGCCGTCGGCCGCTTCGGGCGGAGTCCAGGCCTGACGGTCGTACACTTCGCCATTCATCCGGATCAGCAGGTTATCGGTCAGCGGGCCGGTAAAGCCCAGGTTGGTTCTGTGCTGATCGCCGCCATCCTTGCCTTCGATGGCCTTGAAGTCGGCATCGGCTGCCCCTTGCCAGGTTTTGCTCGGCTGCTTGGTGATGATGTTGATGACACCGCCGATGGCATCGGAGCCGTAAAGTGCCGACATGGGGCCGCGGATCACCTCGACCCGCTCGATCATACCAAGGGGCACGGGGGTGTTGTCGAAGTTGCCACCGCGCCACAGGGCATTGGAGGAGGAGAGGCGTTTGCCATCCACCAGCACCAGGGTGTATTTGCCCGACATGCCGCGAATGCCGATATCGCTGCGGCCATTGGTATCGGTCTCGGCCTGGATGCCCACTTCGTGGCGCAGCAGGTCGGCAAGGTCATTGACCGGTGCGGCCTTGATCTGTTCGGCACTGATAACCGAGATGGAGGCGGGGGCCGAGCGGGTATTGTGCGCCGTGGTGGTGACAGTGATCACCTCATCAGCTTGAGGGGCGTTGCTGGCGGCGATGGCTTGCTGGGTCAGCAGGGTGACTATGGTGGTGGCCAGCAGGCTGGGGGCAATAAAACGGGAGGTTGAGGATTTCATTATTTACATCTTCCATAACATTCAAATGATAAGCGTTATCATTATCAAATTGAATTTGCTCCGATCGCAACTCTTTTTTATCGGTGATGTTCGGTTTCGTTCGCCCCTCTCTTTTGACTAAAAAGAAGTTAATGAAATTGATTATCATTTGTATTGATCGTTTTTTCACTCCTTGTTAGGATGCCGCTCACTCTGCGACAGGGTGGGTCAAATGACTCACATTCTGTCGTTTCAGGTAGTGATTCATTCCAAGGAGTAGCACCGTCATGTGTGACCATGCACTGGAAGGAGAGTGGCCCGCCACTGCGGCCGGGCTGGATAAAGTGTGCTGTTTTGCCAGCGGTGACAGGGTACTGGTCGCTTCCGGTATCCACGACAGTTTTACCGGCATCCCACCGGAAAAACTGCTCGCCCATCTGCGTCAGTTGCGCCAGCAGGGGATGGTCAATCCCATCGCCATCGGCGCCATCCCGTTTGATACCCAATCCCCCTGGCATCTGGTGATCCCGGCGCAATCGCAGTGGGTCGCAAGGGATGCCCTGTTGCCCGCCCGCTGTTGCCAGCTCCATGGTGAGGTGAGTGAAGTGACCGGCGCTGCCCACTATCAGGGGGCGGTGCGGGCGGCGCTGCAGCAGTTCAGCGAGGGGCAGCTTGAGAAGGTGGTGCTGTCGCGCGCCATCGACGTGCAGAGCGCAGAGCAGAGCTCACCTGCACACGCCTTTGGCTCTCTGCTGGCCCAGAATCCGGGCGCATATGTGTTCCAGATCCCGCTGCCGGAGGGAGAGACCCTGCTTGGCGCCAGCCCCGAGCTGCTGGTATCACGCAGCGAGATGGCGGTGGTGAGCAATCCGCTGGCGGGCTCCCGTCCGCGCCACGCGTTTTCCGATCAACAGACGGCCAGTGCCGAACTGCTGGGGGCGCAAAAAGATCGCTATGAACATGCGCTGGTGGCCGATGCGGTCGCTGCGGCCCTCGCTCCCTTCTGCCGCGAGCTGGATGTCCCTCTGGAGCCGCAGGTGATCGCCACTCCTACCATGTGGCACCTCTCGACCCGTATCGCCGGGCGGCTCCATGAACCCTCTCCCGTGCTGGCACTGGCGCTGGCGTTGCACCCGACGCCGGCGGTATGCGGCACGCCGCTCTCGGCTGCGCGTCAGGCCATCTCCCGGCTTGAGGGGTACGATCGCCGCTTCTACTGTGGCGCCGTCGGCTGGATGGATGCCGATGGCAATGGCGAGTGGGTAGTCACCATTCGCTGTGGCGTGCTGGCCGGCAAGCAGCTGCGGCTCTATGCCGGTGCCGGGGTGGTGGTGGGCTCCTCGCCGGAAGCAGAGTGGCAAGAGACCGCCGCCAAGCTCGGCACCATGCTGCGCGCCTTCGGCCTCGAGAGCCGGGAGCCGGAGGTGACAACATGAAGCCGCTGGTGCCCTTTACTCCCTGGCCCGCCGAGCTGGCGGCCCACTACCGGGCACAAGGTTGGTGGCGCGGACAACCGCTCACCGCCCTGCTCGATGAATCTGCCGAACGTTATCCCGAGCGCACGGCCCTGATCTGCGGCGAACGCACCCTCAGTTATGGCCAGTTAAAGCGTGAGGTCGATGCGCTGGCGGCGCGGCTGGCAGCGCGCGGGCTGGGCCATGGCGATACCGCTCTGGTGCAGTTGCCCAACTGCGCCGAGTTCTATATCTGCTGGTTTGCCCTGATCCGCTGCGGAGTGGTGGCGGTGCATGCCCTCTACAGCCATCAGCGGCGCGAGCTGGTGGCCTTTGCCCGCCAGATTGAGCCCGCCTTGCTGGTACTCAGCTCCTCTCACCCCGGCTATGCCGGTGAAACGGGAAGCCTTGTGGCCCTTGATGAGCGGGTATCGCCTTCCTGCCAGACACTGCTGTTCGAGCAGGTTGAAGGCACCGATCTTCAGTCTGGATTTGCATGGCGTCGGCCTGACCCCATAGCTCGTGCTGATGGTTCGCCGCTGGCGGCCACTGCGCCAACTCCTACCCCAGCCGATCAGGTCGCCTTTTTCCAGCTCTCCGGCGGCAGTACCGGCACCCCCAAACTAATCCCCCGTACCCACGATGACTATGGCTACAGCGTGCGCCAGAGCGTGGCGGTGTGTGGTTGGGATGAGCGGGTGATCTATCTCTGCGCCCTGCCGGCGCCTCACAACTTTCCCCTGAGCTCCCCCGGGGCACTCGGGGTGTTTTATGCCGGTGGCTGCGTGGTGCTGGCAAAGGATCCTTCCGCGGCAACCTGTCTGCCGCTGGTGCAGCGCCATCAGGTTAACTGGGCGGCCCTGGTGCCACCGGCTCTGGCGCTCTGGCTGGAGGCGGCCAGTCACTATCCACAGACCTCTCTGGAGTGTGTGCAGGTGGGCGGTGCGCGCCTCAGCCCGGTTCACGCCGAGGCGGTAGCGAGCCGCCTTGGCTGCCGCTTGCAGCAGGTGTTCGGCATGGCCGAGGGGCTGGTCAACTACACCCGCATCGAGGATGACCAGTGGCACATCGTCAATACCCAGGGCCGTCCGATGAGCCCGGGCGACGAGGTGGAGGTACGGGATAGCGACGGGCGCCCCTTGCCCGATGGTGAGTGTGGAGAACTCTGGACGCGTGGTCCCTACACCTTTCGCGGCTACTTCAAGGCCGAGGCCCACAATCAGCGTGCTTTTGACCGGGACGGTTTCTACTGCACCGGCGATCTTGTCTGCCGCTTGCCCGGCGGTCATCTGATGGTGGTGGGGCGCAACAAGGATCAGATCAACCGGGGCGGGGAGAAGATCGACGCCCTCGAGATTGAAGAGCTGCTGCTGACCCACCCGGAGGTGCGGCAGGCGGCGCTGGTCGCCATGCCTGATCCCATGCTCGGGGAGCGCAGCTGCGCCTTTCTGATGTGCCGCGAGCCCCTCAATTTGCCCCGCTTGCGCCGTTTCCTGCGCGAGCAGGGGGTGGCCGATTACAAACTACCCGATCGCCTGGTGCTGGTGGAGCTACTGCCCCACACCCCGGTCGGCAAGATAGACAAACAGAGGCTGCGCGAGCAGCTCGCCAAGGAGTGTGCATGACCATTCAATCCCTCGCCGCCTATCCGCTGCCCACCGCTGAGGAGCTGCCCACCGGGCGGGTGAACTGGCCCTTCGAACCGGGCCGCGCCGCCTTGCTGGTCCACGATATGCAGCACTATTTCGTTGACTTCTACGGGCCGGACAATCCGCTGATCAATCAGGTCATCGACCATATCGCCACCCTGATCCGTCAGGCGCGTGCTCTCGGCATGCCGGTGGTCTATACCGCCCAGCCCGCCGAGCAGAGTCAGGCCGATCGGGCGCTGCTCAATGACATGTGGGGGCCCGGATTGACCCGAGCGCCGGAGCGTCAACCAATCGTTCCTGCGCTGGCGCCCGAGCCGCAGGATACGGTGCTGACCAAGTGGCGCTACAGTGCTTTTTGCCGCTCTACGCTGGCAGAGCTGATGGCCGGATGGGGGCGGGATCAGCTGGTGATCTGCGGCATCTACGGCCATATCGGGGTGATGCAGACGGCGGTCGATGCTTTTATGCGCGATATCCGCCCCTTCCTGGTAGCTGATGCCATCGCCGACTTCTCCCGCGAGGATCATCTGCTGGCGCTCTCCTACGTCAGCCGCAATGCCGGTCGCGTGATTACCGTGGCCGAGGTGATGGCGGCCAGCAAACGCCCTCTGACTCGAGAGTCACTGCGTGCTCAGGTGTTGGCGCGGCTGCCCGCCGAGATGCAGCAGGAGCAGCCCACCGAGGATGACAACCTGCTCGACTACGGTCTCGACTCGCTGGCTGTGATGGGGCTGGTGGAAGAGTGGCGCCAGCAGGGGCTGGTGGTGGCGCTGGTCGAGCTGGCCCGCACGCCGACTCTGGCTCACTGGTGGGTGCTCCTCTCCCGTCAGCTTAATGTCAGTCAGGCCAAGGCTCGTCAGGTCAACGAAGTTCACGTCAGCGAACCGGAGTGCACCCCATGAGCGAGTGGCAAGGCAGAACCGTCTGGGTGACCGGCGCGGCGCAGGGTATTGGCCATGCGGTGGCGCGCACCTTTGCCGAGGCGGGGGCCAGCGTGGTGGCGTTCGATCTGCAACTGGCCGAGGCGCTGCCCGGCAACGTGAAGGGCGTGGTGCTCGACGTGAGTGACAGCGAGGCCGTGACCCGCTGCTGCGAACAGCTGCTGGACGAGGGGCTGGGGCCCGATGTGCTGGTCAATGTCGCTGGCGTACTGGCGATCGGCAGGCTCGATGAGGTGGATGACGCCCTCTTGCAGCGCACTTTCGCCATCAATACCTTCGCCCCCTTCTACCTGATGCGGGCCCTGACCCCCTGGTTTCAGGGGCGGCGCAGGGGCGCCATCGTCAATGTCTCCTCCAATGCTGGTCGGGTGCCGCGAGTGGGGATGGGCATCTATGGCGCCTCCAAGGCGGCGCTGACCAGCCTCACTCAAACGGCAGGGCTGGAATTTGCCCCCTACGGCGTGCGCTGCAATCTGGTGTCGCCGGGCTCGACCCGAACCCCGATGCTGTACGGCATGTGGCAGGAGGGGGAGGCGGCGCAGCAGGAAGGAGAGCTGCGTACCATCGCGGGCCTGCCCGGGCAGTTCAAGCTGGGTATCCCCCTTGGCAAGCTCGGGACCCCCGACGAGGTGGCTGCCTGCGTGCTGTTTCTCGCCTCCGATGCCGCTAGCCATATCACACTGCAGGATCTGGTGGTCGATGGCGGTGCCACCCTGGGGGTTTAGCCAGCGCACTGCCGATCTGGCAGGCGTGACACTCTCTTTATGGAGGAGGCCTTGCCTCCTCGCTTTTCAGCCATGCGGGCAGGGGCAAGCCGCTGCCCGCTCGATGTTTGCGCAAGGACATTCCCATGGAACAGACAATGGCGATGCGCGCCACTCACCAGCGTGGTGAGCAGCCGCGCTGGCCGCTAACCACCGCTCAGGCGGGTATCTGGTTTGCCCAGCAAAAATACCCGCAGAGTCCCGCCTGCAATACCGGCGAATACTGGCTGCTGGAGGGGGCGCTGGCTCCCCATCACTTCACCCGCGCGGTGCGCCAGACCATCGACGAGATCCCCGGTCTGCACTGCGCCTTTGTGGCTACTGCCGATGGCCCGCAGATGGTGGCCAACCCCGCCTGCTGGCAGCTGACCGAGCGGGATCTGCGCAGCGAAGCTAACCCGCTTGCAGCCGCGCAGGCCGAGATGCGTGCACTGCTGGCAGTCCCCTTCAATCTGGCCGGGGGGCCGCTGTTTGCCACCACCCTCTATCGCCTTGGCGAGGGGCGGTGGGCCTGGTTTATTGCCGTGCACCATATCGCCATCGACGGCTTTGGCCTGAGTTTGCTCTGCCAGCGGGTGGCGAGCTGGTATGAGGCGCTCTGCATCGGCGAGCAGCTTGCTCCCTGTCGTTATGCGACCCAGCAGGAGTTGTTGGCCGAGGAGGCGGCCTATCTGGATTCGCCGCGTGCCGCGCGGGATCGCGATTTCTTCGTGCAGCAGCTGGCCGGGGTGGAGAACCCGGCGTCGCTCTCCCGCCGTCCGGCGCAAGGGCCGGGCCCCACATATCGTCTTGAACAACGGCTTGCTGGCCGCCAGTGGCAGGCATTGGTGGCGCGGGCGAGTCGTTCGGCCTGTCACCCCTACAGCCTGCTGCTGGCGGCGGTGGCCAGCTATGTGCAGCGGATGAGCGGCGCTGGCGAGGTGGTGCTGGGTATTCCGCTGATGGGGCGGCTGGGCTCAGCGGCGGCCGATACTCCCTGCATGAAGGTCAATGTGGTGCCTCTGCGCATAGAGCTGAGCGGCACCAGCCGGGTAGGAGAGTTGCTGGCACAGGTCGAGCGGCAATTTGCCGCCCTGCGCCGCCATCAGGGCTGCCGTCAGGAGTGGTTGCAACAGCGTCAGCCGGGCCAGCAGCTGTTTGGCCCTCAGGTCAATATGATGCCCTTTGCCCGTACACTCAGCTTTGGTGAAGGGCACAACCAGATTCGTGGCGAGGTGCAGGTGCTGGCGGCAGGGCCGGTGGAGGAGTGCGCCTTCTACTTTGCCGAGGAGGCAGGCGCGATGACCCTGACCCTCGAAGCACATCAGGGGTGCTTCAGCCAACAGGAGAGTGAACGTCATCTGGCCCGGCTGCTGGCCTATCTGGCAGCCTGGAGTGAGGCGGGTGACGAGGCCCTGGCGGTGCGTTTGCCGCTGTTGCTGCCCTGCGAGCAGGCTGAGCTGGCGCACTGGAACCAGACCGATCATCCGCTGCCGACCACTACCCTGAGCGCTCTGCTGGCCGAGGGGCTGGCGGCGGCAGATCAGAGCGCCATCGCGCTGGAGTGTAGCGCCGAGCGCTGGAGTGTGGCCGAGCTGCGCCAGCGAACTCGCCAGCTGGCCAGCTATCTGGCGGGGAGGGGCGTGGGCCCCGGTTGCCGGGTGGCGGTGGTGATCCCGCGCTCTCCCGAGCTTATTCTCGCCCAGCAGGCCATCATGGCGGTAGGTGCCGTCTATGTGCCCGTTGATCCGGACTATCCGGCGGAGCGGATCGGCTACATTCTCGCCAGCAGCGATCCTGCGCTGGTGCTGACCAGCCATACGCTTCAGATGCCGCTCGATGTGGCGGCGCCACTTGTCTGCCTCGATGCCCCCGGTGTGGCAGAGCAACTGGCGACGATAGACGTGGCGGCGATAGCACCTTGTGATCTGCCAGCCCCCAAACCGGAAGATGCGGCCTACATCATCTACACTTCCGGCTCGACCGGTCGGCCAAAAGGGGTGGTGGTGAGCCATGGCGCCATCGTCAATCGGCTGCTCTGGATGCAGCACATGTATCCCATCGGCCCGGCGGATCGGGTGCTGCAAAAGACCCCGGCCGGTTTCGATGTCTCCATCTGGGAGTTTTTCTGGCCCTTTATGACCGGGGCGCGGCTGGTGCTCGCCAAACCGGGCGGCCACAAGGATCCCGCCTACCTTGCCGAGCTGATTGAGCTGGCGGGGATCACCACCTTGCACTTTGTCCCCTCCATGCTGCAGATCTTCGTCGCACAAGCCGAGCCAGCCCGTTGCTGTGCCCTGCGGCAGGTCTTCTGCTCCGGTGAGGCGCTGTCCGCGGATCTGGTGCAGCGCTGGTATGGGACATTCTCCGCCCCTCTGCACAACCTCTATGGCCCGACCGAGGCGGCGGTGGACGTCACCTGGTATCCCTGCCGGGCAGACGAGGCGGTGACAAGCGTGCCCATCGGCTATCCGGTCTGGAATACCTGTATCCACATTCTCGACCCCTGGTTGCAGCCGGTGCCCCTCGGGGTGGCAGGCGAGCTCTGGATCGGCGGCGTGCAGGTGGCGGAGGGCTACTTTGGCCAGCCCGAGCTCACCGCCGAGCGCTTTATTGCCAACCCCTTCGGAGCGGGACGGCTCTATCGCAGCGGCGATCTGGCCGCCTGGCGCGAGGATGGCGCCATCGAGTATCTGGGGCGCCTCGATTTTCAGGTGAAGATCCGTGGCCAGCGCATCGAACTGGAGGAGATCGAGCAGGTGCTGCTGCGCCATCCCCGAGTGGCGCAGGCGGTAGTGTTGGCCCCCGAATTTGCCCCCGGCGATCGCCGTCTGGTGGCCTATGTGGTGGCCGCAGATAGCAGCGAGCTGACGCTGGCCGAGCTTACACCTGCCCTTGGCGCTGCCTTGCCCGACTACATGGTGCCGGGGCTCCTGGTCACTCTGGCTGAGCTGCCGCTCACTCCCAATGGCAAGCTGGATCGCAAGGGGCTGCCACTGCCCGACATGGCGTCGGCGGTGGGTCAGTCACTGCCGAAAACCCTGCTGGAGGAGCGGCTCTGTCGCCTCTTCGCCGAGATACTGGGGCTGGTGCGGGTCGGCGCCGACGATAACTTCTTTGCCCTCGGCGGCCACTCCCTGCTGGCGGCGCAGCTGGTGGTGCGCATTGAAGAGTCGACCGGACAGGCGCTCACTCTCGCCAGCCTGTTCGAAGCGCCGAGCCCCGCCCAGCTGGCGCGCCGTCTTGGTGGCGAGCGGGAGGCAATGCCCATGCTGTTGCCCCTGCGGGCGCCCGGTGCGCAGTCCGGCGTATCAGGCCCCACCCTCTTTTGCGTCCATCCCGCCGGCGGGCTCGGCTGGTGTTATGCGCCGCTGGTGCCCCATCTGCCGACCGACATGGCTGTCTATGCCCTGCAGGCGCGGGCGCTCTGTCAGCCGGATGCGCCGCTGCCCGCCAGCTTCGACGAGTTGGCGCTCGATTATGTGACCGAGCTGCGTCGTCAACAGAGCGAGGGGCCCTACTGGCTGCTCGGCTGGTCGCTCGGGGGCATGCTGGTGCACCGGATGGCCGCCATGCTGCAAGAACAGGGACAAGAGGTGGCCATGGTGCTGCTGCTCGACGCCTACCCCTGCCTGCAGTGGCAGACCCAGCCGCTGCCCGACGAGCAGCGGATGCTTGATGCGCTGCTGCGAATGGGGGGGATTGCGGTTGCGGATGAGGCGCTCGACTCTCTCACTCGCGACGAGGTGGTGGCCCGGCTGGGGGCAGAGGGGAGTGCGCTGGCCATGCTCGACGAGCAGGTGGTGAGCGCCATGATTGAGCTGGTGGGCCACAACAACCGGCTCATCCGTGAGCCGGTCGACTACTGCTACCACGGGGAGGTGATCTTTATCGAGGCGTCAGCCTCTCGCCAGCCCTGGCTGGATGGGCGCGGCTGGGAGTCGCTGACAAAAGGGGAGATCCGCTATGAGCGCTTCCCCTGTCTGCATCAGGAGATGGTGCATCCCGACTGGCTGGCAAAGATCGGCGCCCTTATTTGTGAGCGGGTCGATGGGGTCGGGCAGCAACCGCACATCCGGCAGAAGGGGGACGCATGACCCCGGTTGCCGCCATCCGGGAAGCCTTGCTGGCGGGCAAGTTGGTGGGGCTGGGGGAGCCGCACTGGCACCCGGGTTTTATCCGGTGCCAGCACGCCTGGCTCTGCGATCCGGCGCTCTGGGGAGTCATGACTGATCTGGTGCTGGAGTGCGGCAACCACCGTCATCAGGGCTTGCTCGATGCCTGGCTGACGGGGCAGGAGAGCTGGCAGGGGGAGCCGCTCACGCTGGCACGGCTCTATCCGGTCTGGCTCGACTCCTGCGCCTTCCCCGCCTGGATGGCCCCCGAGTTTCCGGCCCTCTTCGCCGCCCTGCGCCAGAGCAATCTGGCGCGCCCTGAACATATGCGGCTGCGGGTGCATCTCTGCGAGCCCTTATTCGAGTGGCAGGAGATGAGCCCGGAACAGTGGCAGCAGCACAACAGGGGGCGGGATCTGGAGCTGGCCGACTATCTTCTTGCACTTCCCCCGCGTGGCGTGGTGGTGCTGGCGGGGGCGCGCCATCTGCTCAAAGCCGCAGGGGATCCCCACTTTGCTCAGCCGACGCTGGGCCAGTTGCTGGAGGCAGCACGGCCGGGCTGGCTACAGGTGCTTCACCCCTGGCCAATGGTTGCTGGGAAGGGAGATGAGGAGGAGGTGCGGGTGTGCGAGCTGGCCGGGATCGCGACTGCCGACCTCTATCCTCACTGGCCGGTGCATCCGCCGCTGGAGACCCTCATCGATCGGTTGGTGCGCGTGGCTGACCGGGGACGGGAGATGCGAATTTGCCCCACCTTGCTGGCCGAGCCCTGGCGCAGCCGCTTGCTGAGTCGCGCTCACCTGCTGCCAGTTGGCATGGCCCGCCAGCTGCAACACTGGCTGGCGTAACTGCTGGTTGGTGTAACCGCTGACTTGAGTAACAGAAGGGGGGGCAAGGCTCCCCTTTTTCACATTTTGCATCCTGCATTCAGCGCTGCAAAGTTGCACCATTTACGGCATACCTTGCCACTCATCGCCGAAAATTCAGCTCCTTCGCTACTTTAAAGAAGTTTCTACTGGTCTTACCTGAGTAAATCCCTTTGCTTTTTGTTTAACAAGGTATTTACATCTAGGTGTCACCAGCATCGGTGACGCTCACAACGGCAAGGAGCCAGTTATGACCCATGTCGACATCCCTTTCCTTCGTTACCTCGATGCGGAAGGGTGCCCGGTCGCCACCTTACCGACCTGGCTGGACAAGGCGATACTGCACACCTTTTACCGCAATATGGTGATGGTGCGCAGTTATGACAAAAAAGCGATCGCGCTGCAGCGAACCGGCAAACTCGGTACTTTTCCCTCCCATCTCGGCGCAGAAGCCGTGGGGATTGGCATTGGTCTCGCCATGCAGCCGCAGGATGTCTACGTTCCCTACTATCGGGACATGCCCACCCTCTATGTGCGGGGCGTACCGATGGAGAAAAACCTTCAATATTGGGGCGGTGACGAGCGGGGCAGTTATTTTCTCAAACCCGATGGAACCCCCTCTGAAGATCTCCCCATCTGCGTCCCCATCGCTACCCAGATCACCCACGCATGCGGTATTGCCTCGGCCTTCAAACTGCGTAATCAACCGCGTGTCGCCGTGGTCACCATCGGCGATGGCGGCACCTCCAAGGGGGATTTTCTGGAGGGGCTCAACTGCGCCGGTGTCTGGCACCTGCCGATGGTCATCATCGTCAACAACAACCAGTGGGCCATCTCGGTGCCACGCAAACTGCAATCGAGCGCTCCTACGCTGGCCCAGAAGGGGATTGGCGCCGGGGTGCGCAGCCTGCAGGTGGATGGCAACGATGTGGTGGCGGTCTACGATGCCGCCCGCAGTGCCGTCGAACGGGCCCGCAGCGGCAAGGGGCCGACCCTGATCGAGGCGGTCAGTTATCGCCTCGGCGATCACACCACGGCCGACGATGCCACTCGCTATCGCGATGGAGCCGAGGTCGAGGCCGCCTGGGCGAAAGAGCCGGTCAAGCGGCTGCGCCAGTTTATGCATAGCAAAGGGTGGTGGGATGAAGAGCAGGAGCAGAGCCTGCTGGCGGAAGCCACCCGAGAGGTGGAGCAAGCGGTCGCCCGCTATGAGGCGATGGCACCCCAGCCACCGGAGGCGATGCTCGATTATCACTACGCCAGCCTGCCCGCCGAACTCTTGCCCCAGCGCGAGCGAGTAATTGCCAAGGGGATGAAGCAGGAGGTTGGCCATGAGTGAGATCAGTTTGCTGGAAGCGGTCAACATGGCCCTTCACTACGAGATGGAGCACGACCCTGATGTGGTGGTACTCGGCGAGGATGTGGGGGTCAACGGCGGGGTGTTTCGCGCCACGGTTGGCCTGCGTGACAAGTTCGGTTTCAAGCGGGTGATCGACACGCCGCTGGCCGAGGGATTGATCGCCGGGGTGGCGGTCGGCATGGCGACCCAGGGGCTCAAGCCGGTGGCTGAGTTCCAGTTTCAGGGTTTCATCTTCCCCGGGATGGAGCAGATCATCTGTCAGGCGGCGCGGATGCGAAACCGCACCCGTGGCCGCCTCTCCTGTCCCCTTGTCTATCGCTCCCCGTATGGTGCTGGCATTCACTCGCCCGAACACCACAGCGAGAGTGTCGAGGCGCTGTTTGCCCATATTCCGGGGTTGCGGGTGGTGATCCCCTCCAGCCCGAGGCGCGCTTATGGTTTGCTGCTCTCGGCCATCCGTGATCCGGATCCCGTGATGTTTTTCGAACCTGACCGCATCTATCGCTCGATGAAATCCGAGGTGGTGGATGACGGTGTCGGCTTGCCGCTGGATGTCTGTTTCACCCTGCGACCGGGCCGGGATATCACGGTAGTGGCCTGGGGGGCCTGCATTCAGGAGGTGATGCGGGCGGCGAACCTGTTGGCCGAGCAGGATATCCAGTGCGAGGTGCTGGATCTGGCCACCATCAAGCCGCTGGATATGGAGACCATCCTCACCTCGGTACGCAAGACCGGCCGTTTACTGGTGGTACACGAGGCGTGTGGCAGCTTCGGGGTCGGGGCCGAAATTGTGGCGCGGGTGACCGAGCAGGCACTTCCCAGCCTCAAGGCGCCACCAAAACGGTTGACCGGGGTGGATGCCGCCGTCCCCTACTATCGTAACGAGGCGTATTACCTCATCACCGAGCAGGATATCGCCGATGCCGCTCACCAGCTGATGGAGAACCAGTGGCTATGAAATTTTTCAAATTACCGGATCTGGGTGAAGGGTTGGCCGAAGCCGAGATCGTCGAATGGAAGGTGAGTGCCGGTGATACCGTCGCGGTCGATCAGGTGCTGTTGTCGGTGGAAACGGCCAAGGCGCTGGTGGATGTACCCTCTCCGGTAGCCGGGGTGATTGCCCGTCTCTGCGGCGCCGAGGGGGATATCCTCCATATCGGTGCGCCGCTGGTGGAGTTCGAGGGGGGCGAAGATGATGGCACAGTGGTGGGCAAGGTGAGCGCCCATCAGCAACATATCGAGGATCACTTCGTGGTAGGAGCCATTGCCCCGGGTGGTGCGTTGGTGCAAGCCATGCCAGCCGTGCGCCAGCTGGCACAAAAACTGGGTCTGGATATCGACCGGATCAAGGGAAGTGGCAGCGGCGGCATGGTGACCGAACTGGATGTGCAGAAGGCATTCGATGCCCAGCAGAGCAGTGGCAACGAATTCCTCAAAGGGTCACGGCGGGCCATGGCCAAGGCGATGGAGCTCTCTCATCGGACAGTAGTGCCGGTCAGCATCACCGACGAGGTGGATTTGCGTTACTGGCGCCCTGATGAGGATGTGACAGTGCGCCTTATCAAGGCCATTGGCGTGGCTTGCCGCGCCGAGCCCTCGATGAATGCCTGGTTCGATGGCGATACCCTGTCACGGCGGCTGTTCAAAGAGGTCAATGTAGCCATCGCGGTGGATTCAAAGCATGGCCTCTATGTGCCGGTGATGGAGAACGTAGCCGAGCGGGAGGGGGCAGATATCCGGCAGGGGCTGGATCGGATGATCGCCGATGTGAAGGCGCGTGCTGTGCCCCGCGAGATGTTGCAGGGGGCGACTATTACGCTCACCAACTTCGGCGCCATCGCAGGCCGTTATGCCAGCCCTATCGTGACGCCGCCGCAGGTGGCCATCATAGGGGCGGGCAAGTTGTTCGAGAAAGTGGTGTTCATCCATGGTGAAGCGCGTCCCGTCAGGGCATTGCCGCTGTCGATGACATTTGACCACAGAGCCTGTACTGGCGGGGAGGCGGCTCGTTTTCTCAGAGCGCTGGTGGAAGCGTTGGAAGCTGCCACCTTATAGCGGTTTGTGCCCTGTCATTGGCGGGGCATAAATTTGTTTGCGTAATCTATAAAGCCACGTATAATCCAAATCAGCTTGAAAGGGCGATAGTTATGTCAATGAATACGATGTTTTACATCTTGTCCTGTTGTTCATAAGTTAATCCCGTTTTTTGAGCTTTATCCGCTGAAAAGCATAAGTAATTATTTTGAATACAGGTTTAAAGATATGTCTAACATGATCACCGGTACCGTTAAGTTTTTCAACGAAACCAAAGGTTTTGGCTTCATCCAGCAAGAAAACGGCCCGGACGTTTTCGTTCACTTCAGCGCCATTCAAGGTAACGGTTTCCGTACCCTGGCTGAAGGTCAGCGCGTACAGTTCTCTGTGACCCAAGGTCAGAAAGGCCCGCAGGCTGAGAACGTAACTGCTCTGTAATCCTTACAGAATTTAAGAAAGCCGTGGTACCTCTGGTGCCACGGCTTTTTGTTTGTCTTGCTTCTGATGTGCTAAATCATGCTGCTATCGCTCATGCTTGTTGCCACTCTGACAGCGACTTCTGATGTGCCGGTACCGGTTCAATCCGCGATGGAGGCGCAGGTGATCTGCCAGCAATTTGTCCAGGTCCGGATGGGCACTGCACAGCAACCCGATGAGGTGAATGCGCGACAGGTGCCTGAAAGGGAGGGGGAGTGGCTGGTGAATGGCAAAGTAAAAGGACCCGAAGGTCCTTTGCTGTTTGCCTGTCATCTTCACCAAGGGGAGCGCTGGGAGCTACTCAACTTTGCACTCTGGGCACCACAGCCGGTCAAAGCGGTTTGAGTGCGACCAGCAGATGTTGCAGGTGTTCAACCATGGTCATGCCAAACGGGGTGAGATAGCCGCCATCTTCTGCGCTGATGAGCCCCTGTTGATGCAGACGGGCTGCCGCCTGGCACAACTCTTCAGACATATCGCTGCGTAATTTAATCCCCAGGCTCATGTTGGCCGGATCAAAGCATGCCAGTATTTTCAAATCGTTCACGAATTCGTTAGAAACCTGGTCGATCCCAATCATGGATTTACTCCTTACGCTAAAGATGTATGCAAACTAGCATCCCCGTATCCACTTTAGTGGGCGCTGGCTCAAATTATTGATCTTTGGCTGGATGCTGCGTTTCAAATGCTGTTTTTTTCGGCGTAATCAGATGGTTGGCTGACAGCTTCGTCAAGGGTCGAACTGGGCCAAACGTGGTAGGATAGGGGAATTCTATATATCGGACGGTCCATTGGCGGCTGTTCGCCCAGTCCAAGGTATTGCTCATGGTCAAGATCACGCTGGTATCTCTGCTGCATTCACACACCGCCACTTTCCCTGTTTACCCAGTCTCCTTGCTGACCTCCTTGTTAGAGGGCCATGAGGGAGAGGTGTGGCTACCTGCCCGCAAGGGGGGCGACATTACCCAGCTTCGCAAACATGCTAAAGGGGCTCGCGCCCGCGAGCTAGCAAATCTCGATGCCGGTTGGTGCGATTTTATATCTGGTCAGGAAGGGGCGACTGCGGAGCTGGATGCGCTGGCCAACTACGACACCGAAATGATGGACAACTTGCAGATGTACTGGCACAGCGCCGCCAAGATCAACAGCCCGATCACAGATAATTTGTTCGAACTTCGTCGCGAAGTGGTGGATGAGGCCCATGGCGAAAAGCTTGCCACTCTCTGGGAGCAACAACAACAGCAGCGATTTGAGCAGTTGATGAAAAGTGCGGCTGACGGTCGGGATCAACTCTGCTTCGTCGAAGTAGAGTCTGCCTACTGGCTGCGACAGAAGTTGAGCGAACAACCTGATGTAGAGCTGATCACCCCGACCTTTTAATCAGGTCTGGAAGGTTGGTGAGACGTTTTATTCGGCGCCCTGCTCTATCCTTATGAGCGTTGCTGTTTCCCCGACGGGAGTCAGGAGGCGGCAAGCTGGACAAGCTGACCACAAGATGTGAACATGGCGCCCTTTATCGAGAGAGAGACTTGGCCAATGAGCTATGAACTGAGCGACACCGAGCGCAATGCCGCGCTGCAACTGAACGCTGATTACCGTTACGATCACTTCATCAGCAAGCTGGTCGAGCATGAAGAGCTGTTCGTCCTGACTGACGAGCATGGCGTCATGATGCTGACCACCGACGATGAAGATTGCATCCCGGTATGGCCGCACCCGGAGTACGCCAAGGCGTGGGCCGAAGGCGAATGGGCCGATTGCAAGCCGCAGTCCATCACCCTCAAGGTATGGCTGGAGCGCTGGGTTGACGGTATGGAGCAGGACGAGCTGTGTGTGGCCGTGTTCCCGACTCCGGATCAGGAAGGCATCGTACTGGAGCCGGCTGACGTGGCTGACGCCATTGCCGAGAAGCAGGCCAAACGCGGCTGATCACCGCTCGATTCGCAACACCGGTTGCCAACAAAGACCCCGCTATCTGGCGGGGTCTTTGTTTTAGGTCTGTTTGCCAAATGAGTTGTCGCTATCAGGGCTGGCGATAGGTGGTGTCGATGATGGGCTCGGCCGGGAAAGTCTTGCCACTCTTGATGGCTGCCCTGGTCTCGGATTTTAGCTCTTCATCAATCCACAGCAGACCGCCATAGCTGTAACCGCTGTTGTCGCCACCGAGGGGCCAGTAAAGTTGCTCGCTCTTGGGCGTTGCAGGTACTTTTGGCAGTTTTATCCAGCGCCATGCCCCTTCCCGGGTATAGGGCACCTGATAGGCAGGCACGAAGCTCGCCAGCTCATAGAGCCGCTGCTGGATCTGCCGTGACAGGGCCGCCTTTTTGGCAAAGTCGAACTCCTTGTCATACTGCTCCACCAGCGCTGTGATGGCATCGTCATCGATGTTCATGATGTTGTTGGTCTGGGGCTTGTTGGCGTTGACCTTGTGGAAGAACTCCCAATAGGCGGGATAGCGGCTGCCCGCCCAGGCCATCCAGGCGCTCTGGTGCTTTTTCTCCAGCATCGATTTGAACCCGGCCGAGGCATCCATCAGGTTGAGCTCCAGATTAAGCCCCGCCTTCTTGGCCTCTTCCCGTAGCAAGGTGAGCCGCTGGGCGTGCTCCGCCGTGGTGTAGGTGATAGCGAGCGTCAGTGACTGCCCCTTGTCGTTTTGCAAAATTCCCTGCGGCCCCACTTTGTTAAAGCCTGCCTTGGCAAAGTATTCCCGTGCCAGTTTGGGATCGAACGGACGGGCCTTGATCTCGCTGTTGGTAAACTCACCCTGACCTGAGCCATAACTGTTGAGTCGCTGGTAATCCCCCCGCAGCAGGGTGGTGAGCATCTTGTCGAGGTTGAGGGCATGCTGGATCCCGAGCCGCACATCTAGATTATTCAGCTGCGGATCTGCGGTGTTGAGATAGAGCCCCATCGGCGATTGCGGGGTCTGGTTGTAGAACCAGGTGCGCCCGATATACCCCTTCTCGAACTCCGCGGTTTTGGTCTTGTCGTGCCACCAGTTGGGCATCACCAGCGGGAAGGTGTCGAGATCGCCGCGCAGGAAGTGCTGCCAGGCGATGTTCAGATCCCTGAGCACCTTGATCTCGATCCGTGCAGGATTGAAGCGATGCTGGAAGTAGCGCTCTTCATCCCCCCACCAGTTTTCAACCCGTTTGAAGGTGACCGATTTGCCCTTTTTCACCTGATCGAGCTGATAGGGGCCGGTGACCGGCAACACCTTCCAATTGTACTCCTTGACCCAGTTGGCGGTGAGCTTGATGGCGTGGCTCGGCTCCGGGCTGATGGGCAGTGACTCGAGCAGATCCTGGCGGCTCTTTTCGGTGCCGCTGGTGATAGCCAGGGTGTGATCATCAAACTTGGTGATGTCGGTGATCTGGGTGCTGTAGTAGTTGTTGTACCAGGGGTCGTTGATCTCCTTGCTGCGCATCATTTTGAGGGTAAAGAGCCAGTCATCAGCAGTGACCGGCTGGCCGTCTGACCAGCGCGCTTTGGGATTGATGCGAAAATAGAGGGTCTTGTTGTCGGCGCCGAAGGCCCACTCGTTTGCCAGCATCGGCATGGGGTTGCCGGTGACGGGATGAGTGCTCAGCAGTGGCAGGTTGGTTTCCCGCACGTAACCGGCAAAGCCGCCGTTGGAGTCGGGGCCATATTTGCGCAAGGTAAGGGGGAAGCTGGTCATAAAGGTGCGAAAGGTGCCGCCGCGCTTAGCGGCCGGATCGGCATAGAGAGGATCCTGGTTGTTGCTCTCCCACTTCAAGTCGGCGGGCAGCGTGGCACTCCAGCCAAACGGGCTCCAGCACAGGGCCAGGGTGATGGCGGTGGCGCGAATGATAGGGGAGAGTCGGCGTTCCCCGGCGGTGATGGTCGATGGCATGTCCTTGCTCTCCTGAAAGTCTGCTTCCTGCAGCTCACGCTTCGGTGATGTCAGTCCCGATGGGGACTGGCTCATCATGGAAATTTTATCCTGTCAGGTCAATGAAATAGCGCAAATTGGCAACAGCTCATCATGTCGCGCTCTGTGGTTTGAACCAGCGCAGTCGGCTACCCAGCAGATGGACCACAAAGCCGAGCAGCACCAGAGCTGAGCCTAGCCACTGCAAGGCGGTCGGATGTTCATCGAGCAGAAGGGCGGCCGCCACCATGCCGACACAGGGGATCAGCAGGGAGAGCGGCGCCACCTGCGCCACCGGATAGCGCATCAGCAGTCGTCCCCACAGGCCGTAACCCAGCCAGGTCGCGACATACGAGAGATAGAGCACGCACAATAATCCCTGCCAGCTGAAGTTGAGCAGGCTGCTGGCCATCAGCTCCGGCCCCTCGAACAGCCAGGAGAGGGCAAAAAACGGCAGTATGGGCACCAGACCGCCCCAGGCGATCAGGCTCGGCAGCGTGGTCTGGTAGCGCAGCCCGATCTGGCGATTGATGACGTTGCCAAGGCCCCAACAGGCGGCGGCGCACAGCGTCAGGATAAACCCGAGCAAGGTCAGGTTGCCTTCACCGTGAGTGGCGATGAGATAGAGGCCGAATCCCGCCAAGGGCAGCGCCACCCAGTGGTGGGGTTGCCAGCGCTCCCCCAGCCAGATCATGGCGAACAGCAGGGTGAACACCACCTGGGATTGCAGCACCAGTGAGGCCATGCCTGCCGGCATACCGAACTTCATGGCACTGAACAAAAATGCGAATTGACCGAGGCTGATGGCGCCGCCATAGGCCAGCAGCCAGCGCCAGGGCATGGCGGGCTTGGGCACCAGCAAGATGGCGGGAAAGACCACACCGATAAAGCGCAGCGCACCCAGCAGCAGGGGGGGGATCCCCTCCAGCCCCCACTTGATGGCCACGAAGTTGAGTCCCCAGCAGAGGATGACCAGAGCGGCCAGAAACTTGTCTTTGGTGTGCATGCGGTGTCCTTCGGTCTGTGGCCTCTGGCATGAGAGGCCAAAAGAGGACGAGCATACCCCCGCCAGGGTGGGCGCCGTCAAGCCGACCGACGGGGGAGCAACCCGGCAACGGGGGCAAGGTGCGATTCAGGCAGAGACGCAGTGCACTGTGATGCCGTGTGTGGCCAGGGTGGCCCGCATGGGGGCGGGCAGGGCATCGTCGGTGACCAGCACCTTGATCTGGCCCGGCGTACCGAGCGGGCTCGGGTGGATGGCGCCGAACTTGCTGCTGTCGGTGATGACCACATTGGTCACCCCCTTGGCCAGCACGCTGTTGACCACGTCGGCGCGCATCATGTCGCGGCCGGTGAAGCCCATCTCGGGATGAAAACCGTCGACCCCGATAAAGGCCTTGGAGAAGTGCACCTGCTCGATGCAGAGGCGCGTGAGCGGCCCCACCACGCTCTCGCTCTGATGCTGGAACAGCCCGCCGAGAAGCACCACCTGAGCTGGGGTGTCTTTGAGCAGATGGGCGATATAGCTGCTGATGGTGATGATGGTGACCCGTTTGTGCAAGGCTAGATGGCGCGCCAGCATGGCGTTGGCGCTGCCCCCCTCGATAAAGACCGTCTCGCCATCTTCCACCAGCTGGGCGGCCCGCTCGGCGAGGCGCTCCTTGAGCAGGTAATTGATGTTCATCCGGGCATCCGGGTCATCGGTCTCCAGCGCCATGGCCGAGCCGTGTACCCGTCTGAGCAGTCCCTGTTTCTCCAGCGCGGTGAGGTCGTTGCGCACCGTCACCTCAGACACGCCGGTATGTCGGGAGAGTTCACTCACGCTCATCTTGCGAGCCTGATGGACCAGAGTGAGGATCAGTTGGTGGCGTGGATTCATGGTGCGCTCGCATGCAAGGTGGTGGATAGCGGAAAGCCACCCGAGGGTGGCTTGCCAATCATATGACGTCACAGGCGCCATGGGGAGCGCCCCGTCAGAGACTGTGCTCGGTGCGGGCGATGATATCATCTTGCGCATCCGGGGATAAGGCTGTGAAGAAGGCTGAATAGCCCGCCACCCGTACCACCAGATCCCGGTATTGATCCGGATTGGCCTTGGCTGCCAGCAGGGTTTCCCGCGAGACGATGTTGTACTGCACGTGCCACCCCTTGTGCACCTCGAAGAAGGTGCGCAGCAGGCTCATCAGCTTGGCCTTGTCCCGCTCGTTCTCAAGGCTCGCCGGACTCAGCTTCTGGTTGAGCAGCACCCCGCCGAGGATGGCCGCCGTGGGCAGCTTGCCGATGGAGTTGAACACCGCCGTCGGGCCGAGACGATCCGAACCCGACGAGGGGCTGGCCCCTTCCGCCAGCGGCGTGCGGGCGTGGCGGCCATCCGGGGTGGCCATGGTGGCGGCACCGAAGGGCACGTTGGCCGAGATGGAGGAGGTGCCGGCATAGTAGGTGCCGCCTATGGGGCCACGGCCGAAGCGGGTGTTGTGCAACCCCTTAAGCTCGTCGATGTAGCTCTGGTAAGCCTGCACCAGCAGCAGGTCAACCTCGTCCAGATCGTTGCCATATTTGGGGGCTGCATTGGTGAGGCGCTGGCGCAGCTGCTCCCCCGCCAGTCCTGAAAAATCTTGCTCGAGTGCTTCGGCCAGCTCTTGCTGATCCACTATCCCCTGTTCGAACACCAGTTTCTTCAGGGCCGCCAGACTGTTGCCGAGGTTGGCGATCCCCACCTGCAGACCTGAGACCCAGTCATAGACGGCGCCCCCCTCCTTGATGGTCTTGCCGCGCTCGATGCAGTCATCCACCAGGGCGCTGCAGAGGATGTCGTGGGCCTGAGCCTCCAGCACGCTGTCGACCACACAATCGATCTCGATGGATTTGCGGGTGAAGTAGCGCACCTGCTCGTCCCAGCGGGCCATCACCTCGTCAAAGTTGCCAAAGCTCCCGTCTCGCAGCGACTGGGGCTGGGGCAGGAATACCTTGCCGGTGGTGGCATCGCGGCCGCCATCAAGGGAGGCCAGCAGGATGCGGGCGAAGTTGATAAAGCTCATGCCGGTGCAGCGATAGCCCCACTTGCCGGGCACGGCTGTCTCGATGCAACCGATAGCGGCGTAGTGGTGGGCATCCTCCACGCTCACCCCGAGCTTGATGAACTCGGGGATCACCACCTCGTCGTTGTTGAAGGCGGGCATGCCAAAGCCGCAGCGGATCACCTGAATACAGGCATCGAGGAAATCCTCGCTCATCCCGGCATGGTAGCGCACCGAGAGGTTGGGCTGGGTGGATCTCAGCTGGCCGCAGGACTCCAGAATCGCGTAGGAGAGGCCGTTGACCGCGTCATGGGCACTGCCATCCCGCCAGTTCTGGCCGCCGATGGTGACGTTTTGATAGAGCGGGCTGCCGGCGGATGCCTTGGAGTGGGTGCCGGAGCGGATCTTGTTCACCTCCAGCAACTTGAGCCAGCACCCTTGCAGCAGCTCGATGGCGCGCGTCCGAGGCAGGGATTCCGACAATTCCACCTCGCGGCGATACCAGGGGTAGAGGTACTGATCCATCCGGCCAAACGACACCGAGTGACCGTTGGATTCGATCTGCAGGATGAGCTGGATAAAGTAGCAGAGCTGCAGCGCCTGCCAGAAGGTCTCGGGGGGCTGGTGGGCGATGTGGGCGCAGTTGAGCGCGATGGTCTCAAGCTCGTTTCGGCGCTCGGGGCGAGATTCTTGTGCTGCCATATCATGGGCAAGTGCGGCGTAGCGCGCGATATGAGCGCTGACCGCATCCAGAGTGATGGCGACGGCGTGCAGGAACTGCTCGCGCTGCAGATCGGCCCAATCCGCCAAATCCAGCCGACTGCGGCGCTCGGCCACCTTGGCCTTGAAGCCATCGAGCCCCAGCGTGAGCAGCTCCTCATAGTTGACCGCGAGGTGGGCATCCCCCGAGGTCATGTTGCCCTCGGCCTTGATGATGCCGCTCTCCAGCAGCGCTTTCTGCTCGTCGGTAAAGAGGCCGAAGCAGCGATCCTGCACCGTCTGGCCGCGCCAGAAGGGGGTGAGGGCGTGGATGATCGCCTTGTCGGTTTCGCTGACTGCAAAACCGGCGCCGGGTCTGTCCGCCAGCTCGTCGACCTCCTTCTCAATCCAGCTCACCGTGTATTCCGGAAACAGCGGCGCCGCCCGCACCTGACTGGCCTGATTGCCGACGATAAGCTCGTCGTGCTTGATCCAGATGGTGCGCTCCTTGAGGTGATGAGCCAGCGCAAGAGCGCGGCGCACCGGCAGCGGCCGGGCGAGATGAGCCTGATAGGCCTCGGTGTAGTGGCTGGCACGCTCGGTGCAGACCGGCGGCTGAACGATGTGGATCAGGCTCTCTTTGTGGGCGCGGATCCGCGGGCTGAGGGTATTGAGGTCGAGCTGGGTCATGATCTTATCCTCTGGTCACAGGGGGCCGCCCCTGACGTTGGGCGTATGCATGGGCAAAGTGGAGTAAATCGGGGTCCTCGAGCGGTGTCTCTGGCGCCTGATAGGGCAGATCCAGCAGGGCATATTTGCCCATCCCCAGGGTGTGGTAGGGGAGGAAGTGGATCTCCTGCACGGTGCCGAGACTGGCGGCGGTGTCGGTGATGGCTTCGATCGATGCTCGGTCGGCATTGAAGCCGGGAATGAGCGGCACCCGGATCTGCATCGGCACGCCGTGCTCGGCGAGGCGCTTGAGGTTCGCGATGGGCAGCTCCACCTTGCCGCGGGTCCAGTGGAAGAAGCGTTCTTTATCGACGTGTTTGAGATCTGCCAGCACCAGATCCAGTGAGGGGAGGCTTGGCTCAATCTGGTGCCATGGCACATGGAGGCAGCTCTCGACCGCGGTGTGCAGCCCTTCGGCCTTGCAGCGGGCCAGCAGGTTGGCAGCAAATTCGGGCTGCATAAACGGCTCGCCACCGGAGAGGGTGACGCCACCGCCGCTGCGCTCGAAGAAGGGACGATCCCGCAAGATGGTGTCCATCAGGGTGTCCAGGCTCTCCTCCCGACCGCACACCTGCAGCGCTTCGCTTGGGCAGAGGCCGCGCAGCCGTTCCATATCATCGGCCTTGAGGGCAGAACGGCTGAGCTGGATGCCCTCGCTGTCACGCAAGATTGCCGGACACGCCTGGCTGCATAGCTGGCAGCCCTCGATGCACTGGCGTCGGTCGAGTAGTATGTCCGGCTTGGGAGAGCGGCTTTCCGGGTTTTGACACCACAGACAGGCCAGCGAGCACCCCTTGAGAAACACCAGGGTGCGAATGCCGGGGCCATCGTGAGTTGAATATCGTTGCAGGTCGAAAATCATACCGCCTCCTTTTGTATTTGCATTCTATTTGCTTTCATTCGAAAGTTGATTTGATTTCGATCAAGCTATTTGCAGATGTTTTATCGCTAGAATGGCGACATATTGAACATCCCGTTAAGGAGTTAGAGATGGAGCTGTATCTCGATACCGCCGATGTGGCGGCAGTGCGTCGCTGGTCACGGATCCTGCCGTTGGCCGGTGTCACCACCAATCCTTCCATTACCGCCACCGGGGGATTGCCGCTCTGTGAGCTGCTGCCCGCCCTGCGCGACGTGCTGGGCCCCAAGGTGCGCCTGTTTGCCCAGGTGATGGCCAAAACCGAAACCGAGATGGTGCGTGAGGCGTTCGCCCTGCGTGAGCTGGACCCGGATCTGGTGATCAAGATCCCGGTATGCGCAGAGGGGCTGGCTGCCATCAAGAGCCTGACCGCCAACGGCGTGCCGACCCTGGGCACCGCTGTCTATACCCCGCTGCAGGGCTGGCTGGCGGCGGTGGCGGGGGCGGAATATGTCGCGCCCTACGTTAACCGGCTGGATGCTCAGGGGGGCGATGGCATCGCCACCGTGCAGGAGCTGCAACAGCTGCTTGCGCTGCACGCGCCGAACAGCAAGGTGCTGGCGGCGTCATTCCGCACTCCCCGTCAGGCCCTTGACTGCCTGCTGGCCGGTTGCCAGTCCATCACCTTGCCGCTCGATGTGGCGGAGCAGTTGCTGAACGTGCCGGCGGTAGATGCGGCATTGGCGAAGTTTGATCAGGATTGGCAGCGCGCCTTCGGTCGCTGATCCCGGTGACAAGCTGATTGCCGTGATTGAGGGGGAGGGTGAAGAAGCGCGGGTGATGGGGATTGACCGACTAGACTGGAAAGAGGTGGTCACGTTCGCGGGCCGCCTTGCAGTCTACCGGAGGTATCCCATGAGCGACCATCTGCTACTCCCCCATGGTGAAGATTTGCGTCGTGCGGTGCGTTGGCTTAGCGAGCATCACCAGCACGATATCTCTGCCATTGAAGAGGCCAGCCTGCGTTTTGATCTCTCGCCGCTGGATGAGGAGTTTCTGATCCAGCACTGGCTCGACAGCCAGCGCCAATCATGAATATCCGAGGTGAGAGATTTAGAAGAAGTTGGCGAGGTTGATGCCAAACTCTTTGGGGTCGACCGTGTTTTCGATGCTCTCCTGCACCCCTGACTTGGCCAGATCCAGCCACTGTACGTCGAGGTAGTGACGCTGGGTGGCGTGATAGATCACCTTGACCACCGGCTTGAGCGGCTGCTGCTCGTTGCGCTGCATCACGATAGCCAGGCGCTGGTTTGAGAGCTGTACCAGGGTTCCCACCGGATAGACTCCCATGCACTTGATGAACTTGGTAACCAGTTCGGCATCAAAGTGCTGATTGATCCCCTTGAGCAGAATGCGGAAGGCCTGGGTCGGCTGCATACCCGCTTTGTAGACCCGATCTGCAGTGATGGCATCATAGACATCGACGATGCCGCTCATCCGGGTATAGAGAGAGAGCTGCTCTCCCTTGAGTCGCTGCGGGTAGCCGGAGCCATCGAGCCGCTCGTGGTGGTTGGCGGCCACTTCCAGCATGGTGGGGGTGATGCCAGGGGTATTGCTGAGGATCTCGTAACTGTGCACCACATGCTGGCGCATGATGGCGAACTCCTCGTCGGTCAGCTTGCCCGGTTTGTGGAGCACCTCGTCCGGGGTCATGATCTTGCCCACGTCGTGCAGCAGGCCACCCAGGGTCAGCTCCTTGAGCACGCTGCGCTCCAGTCCCAGATAGCGGCCAAAGTTGGCCAGCAGAATGGCCACGTTCATGGAGTGCTCCATCAGGTAGGCATCCTTGGCGCGAATACGGGCCAGACAGAGCATGGCATCGCCGTGGGTGAACATGGTATCCACCATCTCTTCGGCGACTTCGGCCAGCGGAGTGATGTCGATGGGCTCACCCGCTTTGAGGTGGCGAATGAACTTGCCTTGCAGCTCGCGCGCTTCCTGATAGAGGCGGCGGATTTTAAGCTCCCGTCCTTCGCCGTTGGCACTGGCCCGGCGTCCCACCTGGGCGCTGTTGGCATTGAGATCGGGGGAGGTAACGGCGTCACTCTCGGCACTGCCCAGCTTGCTGCGGGCCAGATCGATGCGTACCGTGAGCACCCCCTGACGCACCAGATTGGCAATTTGCGCCACGCTGGTCACCAAGCCCATCTGGGCGATCTCCATCCCACCTGTCTGGCTGGCGATAGCAATGACATACATGCCGGGTTTCAGCTGGTTGACGGGAATGACGGGATAGGATGCTTGAGACTTCATGAGGGCTTCCTGACTCTTATTATTATGAGTATCGTTCGGATGGGTCACACCGGAGAAGTGTAACATCGGATGACCAGTTCGTCATAATTGGCAACCCCTTAACAGTGGCGTTGTCGCCCCCGCCCGATATAATGACGCCCCTTTACTTGTTGGACTCCGAGGTTGTGCATGCGGCTTGATAAATTTCTGTGCGATTGTTCCGATTTGACCCGCTCGCTGGCAGGCAAACTGATCCGTCAGGGTGAGGTCATGGTGGATGGCATTGTGGTCAAGCAGCCCGCCTTTCATATCAATGAGCAGAGCCAGATCGAGTTTGACGGCGTGCTGCTGACGCTGGAGCAGCGCAACCGCTATTTCATGCTGCACAAGCCGGAAGGGTATGTCTGCTCCAACGAGGATCCGGATCACCCGACTGTCTTCTTCCTGATGGATGAACCGGCGATGGGCAAGCTGCATGTAGTGGGTCGCCTCGACCTCGATACCACGGGTCTGGTGCTGGTGACCGATGACGGTCAATGGTCCCACCGCATCACCTCGCCGCGCCACGAGTGTGCCAAGACCTATCACGTCTGGCTGGCCGATCCGGTGAGCCCGGATGCAATCGAGCTGTTCGCCGAAGGAGTCTACCTGCGTAACGAGACCGATAAAACCCGTCCTGCCCAGCTGGAAATTCTCGGCGAGTGCGAGGCCCGCCTGACCATTCACGAAGGCAAGTACCACCAGGTCAAGCGGATGTTTGCCTCCATCGGCAACAAGGTCGTTGGCTTGCATCGCGAGCGGGTGGGCGGCTTGACGCTAGATGAGGCGCTAGCTCCCGGTGAATACCGTGAGCTGACCGCTGAGGAGATTGCCCTGTTCTGATCAGGGATGGTGCCGGGGGTCAGTGAGTGCTGAAACCCAGCACCAGTGCTGTGCCCAGGGTGGCAATCAGTGCACCCGCCCAGGCGGCAATGGATGGCCGCTCCCCCGAGTGCCACCACAACAGCGGCAGCAGCAGTACCGGCGTGGTGGAGGAGAGAATGGCCACCATGCCCACCTCGCCCTGCCGCAGCGCCATCAGGATCAGCGTCATGCCCAGCCCCATCGCCAGAAAACCGTTGGTGGCAATCATGGCGAGGATATGGCGATTGACCGGTTTGAGCGGCATGGCCAGTGGCAAACGCCCCAGCCGAAGGACGTAGTGGGCCAGCAGGGCACTGCCCATCCGGATACCCGATGCACTCACCGCATCCACCTCACCACTCATCATCACCGGCTTGGCGATGATGGCTCCCACGCTTTGACACAATGCCGCCGTCAGGCCAAGGCCAATTCCCAGCGCCAGATTGCCACGGATCTGCTCCCACTCGTTGCTGCTACTGCGTCTGCCAAACAGGATCGCCAGCATCACGCCGGCAAAGACCAGCATGGCCCCCAGCAGTCGCCAGCCCGTCAGCTGTTCATTAAAGAGCCAGAGCCCAAGCAGGGCGGAAAACAGCGCATGGCAGGAAAAAAGCAGGGCACTGCGTCTTGGCCCCAACCGGTTCATGCAGGCAAACAGCGCCGTATCGCCCACGAAGATGCCGACCAGCCCCGAGATGGCGAGCAGGGGCAGGGCGTTTGCGGTGAGGGTTTGCCAGCCACCGGTGAGCAGACTCATGGTGCCGAGCATCAGGCTGACCAGAAACATGCGCCAGCGGCTGTAGGCAAATGCGCCGAGATGACGGGCCGGTTTGACCGAAATTAGCGCTGCAACTGCCCATAAACTGGCCGACGCGAGGGCCAGCCACTCATAACCCATAAAAACTCCTGAAAAAATTAACCCGAAAGACTCCATCTCCCGGGCAAGCCCGATACAATACGGGGCGTTTTCGGGGATAACAAGAGCGGCATCAGGCATTCATCAGGCGCGCCGTCGGCCTTCCCCTCCTGCAGTGGTGTTATTCGAGGTTTTGTCATGAGGTATGGTTTCTTCCCCAAGCTGGCGCAACGCTGGCTCTCCCCGCTATTGCTTGCCGTGCTGGCTGGGCCCCTGGCCCATGCCACCACCGTTGAGCAGCAGCCTCTGCTTGCCGATCGGCAAACCCTGGTCAAGGGCAACGGTGCCGAGCCGGAGTCACTGGATCCGGCGCTGGTGCGATCCGGTTTTCCGGGGGAGGCGGTACTGGTCGATCTGTTTGAAGGGCTGGTCAGCGAAGATGGTCAGGGGCATATCGTCCCTGCTCAGGCACAGCGCTGGGAGGTGAGTGAAGATGGGCTGGAGTGGCGATTCTTCCTGCGCCCTCAACTGAAATGGTCCAATGGCGAGCCGCTGGTGGCCGCTGATTTCGTCTATGCCTGGCGCCGTCTGCTCGATCCGGCCATCAACTCTCCTTCTGCCGGATTGCTGCTGGCGACGGGGATCAACAATGCGCAATCCATCTATGCCGGCGCACTGGAGCTCGACAATCTTGGCATTGAGGCGCAAAGCGATCAGATCCTGAAAGTCACCCTGGAGCGGCCGGCTCCCTATTTCCTGCAACTCATCAGTCAGCGCCCCTTTGTGCCAGTCAACCAGAAGGCGATAGCCAAATTTGGCAAGCAGTGGACCGAGCCCGGCAAGCTGGTGAGCAATGGTGCTTATCGGCTGGCAAGCTGGACGCCGAACGAGCAGATCGAAGCCGAGCGCAATATCGACTACTGGGATGACCTTCACACCCGTATCGGACGGGTCACCTATCTGCCTATCACTTCGCAACATGCCGAACGGCTGCGCTATGAGGCTGGTGAAATACAGCTTACCAACAAGGTCTCCCTCGGCTATTACCAGAAGATGAAGCGCGAGTCTCCGGAGCGGCTCTGGGGCTTGCCGCTGTTTGGCACCTATCTCTATGCGTTCAATTTGAAGCGACCCGAACTGCAGGATGTGCGGGTGCGTCAGGCGCTCTCCATGGCGGTTGATCGACAGCAGCTCATTGGATCGGTGAGCGGGCAGGATGAACAGGCAGCATGGTCGCTGTTGCCGGAGATGCCGGGTTACCCCCGGGTGATATTGCCTGTGGCGCTTGAAGATATGCTAACCCGCCAGGCCAAAGCGGCAGCGTTGCTGTCAGCGGCAGGGTATAACAGTGCCAATCCACTCAAGCTGAGCATTACCTACAACAGCGCAGAAACCCACAAGCAGATGGCGATGGCCATTGCCGCCATGTGGCAGAAGCTGGGGGTACAGGTCACCCTCAACAGTCTGGAGTGGGGTGCCTATCAGGTGGCCAAGGATAGCGGTGATTTCCAGGTGGCCAGAAGCTTCCTGTTTGGCGATTACGTGGAGCCGTCTGCCATGTTGGGCAGCTTCCGTTGTCAGGATCTGCGCAACGAGAGCGGCTACTGCAATCCCGACTTTGATCTGTTGCTGGAGCAGGCTGCCAATACGCTGGACAGCGCGAGCCGGGTTGAACTCTACCGGCATGCCGAACAGTTGCTGCTTGAGGAGGCGCCGATCCTCCCCGTGTATCATTACAATCAGATGAGACTGGTTGACCCCACCCTGCGGGGACTGCCCAGCCAGAATTTGAAAGGGACGATTGCCACCAAGGATCTCTATTTCAGCCCGCAGTGAGGAGCATTTCATGAAACTTGCCATCATTTCCGACATCCACGGCAGCATCATTGCGCTGGAGCGGGTGCTGACCCAACTTGAGCCCTGGCAGCCGGATCACTATCTGCTGCTCGGCGATCTGCTCAACCATGGCCCGCGTAATCCTCTGCCGGAGGGATATAACCCGGCTGCGGTGGCCGATCGGCTCAACGAGCTGGCGCCACAGATCATCGCGGTGCGGGGCAATTGCGATTCCGAAGTGGATCAGATGCTGTTGCGCTTTCCCATCACAGCCCCCTACAACCAGTTGCTGGTCGATGAGCGGCGCTGGTTTGTCAGCCATGGCCATCTTTATCGCCCGGACGAGGTACAGCTACCGCCGGGTAGTCTGTTCCTGAGCGGCCACACCCATGTGCCGGTGCTGGAGTGGCAGGGGGAACGGATCTTGATGAACCCGGGGTCGATCTGTTTCCCGCGCGGCGAGTTGCCTGCCAGTTACGGGAGCTATGAGGACGGGATACTGCGCGTCAATGCGTGTGAGGATGGGCGAGAGTTGTTGCGACTGGTGCTTTAAAACTGCGAGCAAAAATGCAAGGCCTGATAAGAGATGTCAGGCCTTGATACCGTAGGAGCGGGTGCCAGAGCGAGTATTACCCTTGGCGTCATAGGTCAGGCTGTTGCGATCGCGCAGTTGACTCAGAAAGGTTGCCAGACGACGGTTTGAGACGATGCTCAATTCAAGCAATCGACCGTTGATATCATTTTGTGCCTGGCAGGCATCCAGTTTTGCACGAAGCTGCGCCATCTCGTCTGGATAGGCTGCCAGCTGTAGTGCCAGTTCCGGCATCTCTGCGAGGGTCTTGTCCAGCGTTTCTATCGCAGCAAGCAGCTGCTGTTTGCGCTCGGTCAGTGCAGGCAGGGCCAGTGCCTGATGCTGTTCGAGCAAGCTGAATTCCTCTTCCAGAATGCATTGCATCTGGCTGAGGTAATTATCTTGGGTGTGCAGTAACGAAGGTAAATCTATCATCCCAGAACTTTGTCCAGATTGGCCTCGAAACTGAACATCTTCTTGGCCACAGCGTCGCTGTTAACCTGATATTCGCCACTCGCGACGGCTTTCTTCAGTCGTTCAACCTTGCTCTCGTTGCCGGTTGAGGCGGTATTGAGGTTCTGTTGCATTTTTTGCAATTGTTGCGCCTCACTGGTCAAGGAGACTGAGTCCAGCTTGACAGTGGTCGCTTTGTTTTCGGGCGATGAGGTGACTGACTTGCTGCCTGTCCCCTGGCTATTAGCGGTATTTTGCAACCGATTATTCGCCAAGTTGTTGATATTGTTGATGGCCATTTTAGTTACCTTCGTCTGCTTTAAGGTTTGCTTACCTGTTTATCGGTGCGGCAGGTCAAAACTTTAGAAAAAATTGTTCAGGCTCCGGATATCAAAAAGTGACCGATGCGGCACCGACAGCTGTGACTTTACCTTCCACCGTTTTGCCGGAGCGAATATTGACGAGTTTGATGATCTCTCCGAAACTGCCATCTTGCAAGGCTCGGGCCATGGTTTTGATCTGGAAATTGCTGTTCTCGGCAGTCAGGGTGACCTGATCCCCTTTACATACCACGCAAACTTGGCTCAAACGGATGGGCTGTCCCGGTTTGATCTCCCGCTTGCTGCGGACTCCGATAAGAGGGGCTGTGTCAGTCAGGTAGTCGCCGCGGATCAGGGTTTGATCCTGAAACGCTACTACCAGCTGGCTTTCACTCAGCAGATCCCCTTTGGCTATCGGAGCCGTGACGGTAACAAAGGGTTTTTGAATACTGACCCTTACAGGTAAGTAGACATCCCAGGGTTTGTCTTCTTCACACTTAATGTAAACTGTTGTATTACGGCGAATTTCCATTTTTGCTGGTAAGCTGATGGTCAACAGATCTTCGCAACGGGTCAGTGGGAGTCTCTCATCAAGGGTCGCAGCTGTGACCTCTGCTCTGGCATCCAGCTGCAGATCGAGTTGGCTATAAACGAACTCTTCTGCCCGCTCCCTCAGATAGGTTGTGACCTCCGAGGCATCGCTGGAAGATATGCAGCCAAAAAAGAGGCTGATGAGTAAAAGTCGGTTAATCATTTTCGCTCGTCGGTCGATAAGTTGTTCACGCATATCACCATATTTAACTATGATTGCTTCAGAATCTGTTTGTTGTCACATCGATAGTCTGACGCAATCCATCACGCATGCATGATTAATGCCAAGCGTTTTTAGGGAGTGTTTATGGCCAGTATCCTGGACTCGGTCAACCAACGTACCCAGCTAGTGGGGCAAAACCGGCTGGAATTGTTGTTGTTTCGTCTTAATGGACGTCAAAGATTTGGCATCAACGTATTCAAAGTGCGTGAAGTGTTGCAGTGTCCCCCGTTGACCGTGATGCCCAAGTTGAACTCCTGTATTCGCGGGGTTGCTCATATTCGAGGCCAGACTATCTCGGTCATCGACCTCAGCATGGCGATGGGCAAGCGTCCAATTGAAGATTTGAGCAAGTGCTTCATTATCATCTCCGAGTACAACCGTTCTATTCAGGGTTTTTTGGTTCACTCTGTGGAACGCATTATCAATATGAATTGGGAGTCTATTCTGCCTCCCCCCAAGGGGGCCGGCCGTATCAACTATATGACGGCGGTTACCGAGGTTGATGGTGAGTTGGTCGAGATCCTCGACGTTGAGCGCATTCTCAACGAAATCTCTCCTGTTTCTACCGAGGTCAGCCAAGAGCTGGTGGAAGCCAGTGTCGAGCATCCGACCTTGGGGCGTCCTGTGCTGGTTGCTGATGACTCGTCTGTTGCACGCAAACAGGTACAGCGTGCGCTTGAGGCAATCGGTGTCGAATGTGTGCTGGCAAAAGATGGCCGCGAGGCATTGAATATGTTGCTGGAGATGACCAAAAATGGCCCTATCAAGGATCAGATTGCGCTGGTGATTTCTGATATCGAAATGCCTGAGATGGATGGCTATACCTTCACTGCCGAGATCCGGAATAATCCCAATCTCAAAGATTTGCATGTTATTCTGCATACCTCGCTCAGTGGTGTATTTAACCAGGCAATGGTACAAAAAGTTGGTGCAAACAACTTTATTGCCAAGTTCCAGCCTGATGAATTGGCCAAAGCCGTACAAAACGCACTCTAATTAAAGAAGAACAGCTGCATGAAGACACTTTCGGACGACTTATACAAACAGTTCAGCAACTTTCTTGCGGTACAGAGCGGAATCGTGCTGGGTGATAACAAACAGTATCTGGTGAAGAGCCGTCTCTCACCGTTGATGGCGCAGTTTGGCATCGAGAGTCTGTCTGAACTGGTCACCCGTGCAATGAGTGTGCGTGAGCGTGACCTGAAAATGGCGGTTGTTGATGCGATGACCACTAATGAAACACTCTGGTTTCGCGATACCTATCCGTTCCAGCTGTTGACCGACAAGATTTTTCCTGAGCTGGGTAAAAGTGGTCGTCCTGTCAAGATTTGGTCTGCCGCTTCGTCTTCGGGGCAGGAGCCCTATTCTATCGCCATGACTGCGCTGGAGCAGCAGATGAAGAAACCTGGCACCTTGCCTGGTGGGGTGCAGATTGTCGGGACAGACATATCGACTACTATGCTGAATCAGTGTAAGGAAGGGGTATATGACAGTCTGGCATTGGCCCGCGGATTGTCGCCAGAGCGCAAGAAGATGTTTTTTGAGCCCTATGGTGATAACAAAATGCGGGTGGTAGAGCGAGTCAGAAAATTGACCACCTTCCGGCCGCTTAATCTGCTGGAAAGCTATAGTCTGCTCGGTAAATTTGACATCATTTTTTGCCGTAATGTGCTTATCTATTTTGCACCGGAAGTGAAGTCAAAAATCCTCAACCAGTTTGCCTCCAGCCTCAATCCTGGTGGGTACTTGATGCTGGGAGCTTCAGAATCACTTGCGGGACTGACCGACAGATTCGAGATGATACGCTGCAATCCCGGAATTGTTTACAAGGTCAAATAGCGTTGCAGCCCTTGGTATTCGAGGGTGTCGGGATTGTTGACACTGTTTATAAGAGGGGAGGCACTGCGCCTCCTTCTCTTTTTTCGGCTCCATTCATGATGGCATTGTGCCATGTTCCCATATACCCGCACTGCAGAGCTTTTCATTCCATCCACAAGGTTGAGCATACCTGGACTCGACAGCCAGCAGTGTCTTGTAAATCGTCTGGCACATCTCTTGCAGGCAAAATATACCAAGCAGGAGGTGTGCTATGGCTTTTTCATTTGACAAGGCATTTGGTATCCATCAATACACGCTGGGTGTTCGCGCCAAGCGTGCCGAGGTGTTGTCCAGTAATATCGCCAATGCGGACACGCCAGGTTTTAAAGCAAGAGATATCAACTTTGCACAGGCGTTGCAGGATGCCCAGCATAAACAGGGTTTTGGCCTGGTAACAACCAGTGAAAAGCACTTTGCCTTGAATATGGATGCCCCCGGTACTGTCCAATACCGCAATCCGTTGCAGCCCGATACGGGTGATGGCAACACGGTGGATGTGCAGCAGGAGCGGAGCGAGTTCTTGCGCAACAGTCTGGAGTACCAAACCTCCCTGGAATTTATGAACCGCAAGATCAGTGGCTTGCTTAAAGCCCTGAAAGGAGAGCAGTGATGAGTTTGTTCAAGGTCTTTGATATTGCCGGCTCGGCCATGAGTGCGCAGTCTGTGCGTCTCAACACGGTTGCCAGCAATATGGCCAACGCGGACAGCGTCAGCTCCAGCGTGGAAAACACTTACCACGCCAGGCGGCCAATTTTTGCCGCTCAGCTCGATCAAGCCATGTCAGATAAACAGGGGTCGGTCGGCGTTGAGGTGAAGGGCATTGTCGAAAGCAAGGCTCCACTGCTCAAGGAGTACAACCCTAACCACCCGATGGCGGACAAGGATGGCTTTATCTTCAAACCAAATGTCAACATGGTTGAAGAGATGGCTGACATGATCAATGCCTCGCGCAGCTACCAGACCAACGTACAGGTTGCAGATTCGGCCAAGAAGATGCTGCAGCAGACGCTTCAGCTTGGCAAATCCTGATAGGAGGGATGCAACATGGTCGATACCACCAACAGTGTGAACGGCATTGGCCGTACCACGGCCCAGACTACTGGCACCACCACTACGCCGAAGAAAGAGCTGGATCAGGCTTCGTTTATGAAACTGCTGACCATGCAACTGTCATATCAGGATCCCTTCAAGCCGGTGGACAATGCCCAGATGCTCTCCCAGATGGCTTCCATGTCGACCTCGGAGGGGATCAACAGTCTGTCTACCCAGATGGGCAAGCTCAATGAGCAAATGATCTCCAGCCAGGCTCTGCAAGCCTCTTCTCTGGTTGGCCAGAATGTGCTCTTGCCCAGCAATGTTGGCTATCTAGACAAGGAGGGCCCTATCTCAGGCGTAGTGCAGGTTGGCACTGCCAATAAATATGCGGGAATAAAGATTACCGTGGAAGATGAAGCTGGCCAGGTTATCAAGGAATTTAGCCTGGAAGGAGAGCAGAAGGGCAATGTGGAAATCGCCTGGGATGGCACTGACAAGGCAGGTAACCGGGTCAAACCTGGAAAATATGTGCTCAAGGCCAGTGGCAGTGTGGATGGAAAGGCGGAAACTATCCCTACATACGCTTATGGCAAGGTCGATAGCGTTGCCTTGGGGAATGCAACAAACCCCACACTGCTCAACTTGAAGGGATTGGGCAGTACCCTGCTGAGTTCCGTCCTTCAAATATCAGGAACCAATGCAAACCAGACGGTTACTCCGTCAAAAACCACGTCGACAGCATCGATCTAAGGAGCTGGATATGTCATTTAACAATGCCTTGAGCGGTGTTAACGCGGCACAAAAAGACTTGAACGTCACCGCTAACAACATTGCGAACGTTAATACTACGGGCTTTAAAGAGTCCCGTGCCGAGTTTGCGGATGTCTACGCCAACTCCATTTTTGTCAATGCCAAGACCCAGGTTGGTAACGGTGTGGCGACCGGTGCGGTGGCTCAGCAGTTTCATCAGGGGGCTCTGCAATTTACCAATAACGCGCTGGATTTGGCTATTCAGGGGAATGGCTTCTTTGTGACCTCTGACAGCTTGACTAACCTGGATCGCACCTATACTCGGGCTGGCGCGTTCAAGCTCAATGAAAACAGTTATATGGTTAACAATCAGGGCCATTATCTGCAAGGTTATGAAATTAATGCTGACGGTACGCCGAAAGCTGTGAGTATCAATGCGACCAAGCCGATCCAGATACCGGATCGAGCGGGTGAGCCTATAAAGACCAGCAAGGTTGAAGCGAGCTTCAATTTGCCTTCCAAGGCGACCCCCTTGTCGGCGGGAACAATGCCGGATCCTCTTGCGGTGCCTCCTGTGGTTGGCAGTCTGTCGAGTTTTGATCCAAAAGACTCGAAAACTTACTCGTCTTCCACGTCTGTTGTGGTGTACGACTCTTTAGGTGAACCCCATACCATCACCCAGTATTTCGTCAAAGAAGCAAGCGATGCGGATCCTACCAAACCGGCAGATCCTACAGCATGGCGTATGTATTTATATGAGGGCGACAAGCCTATTGATATTGATAGCGGGGTTCAAACCCAGATGGCAACAGGTGTGAATCCTGTACCGTTAGCTGCTCGTTTTACCTTTGGTGCCGATGGTAAAATGATCACCCCAACTACCCCTGCAACAATTCAAACAGTGGCGTTGGGGGCAGGCGGCGCAGGCATCATCACTAATGGTGCTGATCCCACTCAGACCTTTGAGATTTCGTTGGGCACAATAACCCAATATGCCTCACCGTTCGAAGTCAACAAGTTGTCACAGGATGGTTCCACAGTCGGCCGTTTGACCAAAGTCGAGATCACGCCGGATGGCATTGTGTCCGCGACTTACAGTAACGCGACAACCATCAAGGTGGCCATGGTGGCCATGGCAAAGTTTGCCAACTCACAAGGGTTGACCCAGATAGGAGATACCTCCTGGCGGCAATCCCTGCTCTCTGGCGATGCATTGCCGGGAACGCCCAACTCCGGCACCTTCGGTACCATCAAATCGTCGGCGCTGGAGCAATCCAACGTGGATTTGACCTCCGAACTGGTTGACCTGATCACTGCCCAGCGTAACTTCCAGGCCAACTCCCGCTCTCTGGAGGTAAATAGTTCGCTGCAGCAGACCATCTTGCAGATCCGTTAATTCCTCTCCGGCAACGGGGCACCTTGGGTGCCCCGTTTTTTTATAGATCTCTGCTGCCGAATGGTGCGGCATTCCCCCTTCTGTTGGCATCCAAATTGCAGCTCTGCTGTCAGAGTCATCTGTTTGACGGAGAATCCCATGGATCACCTGCTTTATATCGCCATGTCCGGGGCCAAAGAGAACATGAACAGCCTGGCTGTTCGCGGTAATAACCTCGCCAATGCCAATACCACCGGCTTTAAATCAGATTTCGAGCAGGCCCGCAGCATGCAGGCTTTTGGTGAGGGGCTGCCCAGTCGGGTATTTGCCATGACGGAACGTCCCGGCCAGAACTTGCAGCATGGCATGTTGATGACCACGGGGCGGGATCTTGACGTGGCGGTGGATGGTCCCGGCTGGATTGCAGTGCAAGATCCCAAGGGGGGGGAGGCCTATACCCGTATGGGAAATCTGCAGGTCAATGCGACTGGTAACCTGCAAACCTCGACCGGTCTGAACGTCGTGGATGACGGTGGTCAACCCATCGTGCTGCCAATGCCGATGGAGAAACTCGAAATCAATCGGGATGGCACTATCAGTGGTCGTCCTGAAGGGGCAGCTGCGAACTTGTCGGAAGATTTTCAGCGGATCAAGCTGGTTAACCCGGCTGCAGATGCGGTAGAGAAGGGGCAAGATGGTCTGTTCCGGCGCAAGGATGGCCAGAATGAACCCGCCTCGGCCAATGTTGGCCTGATTGCCGGCTCCCTGGAGGGGAGCAACGTCAATGTGGTGGATGAGATGACCAACCTGATCAGGTTACAACGACAGTTTGAAACCCAGGTCAAGATGATGAAAACGGCCGAAGAGAATGACGAGGCCCAAACCCAGTTGCTGCGTATCAGCTAATCGAGGAGTTACCTATGAATCCTGCACTCTGGATCAGCAAGACCGGGTTGGATGCTCAGCAGACCAATATTTCGGTCACATCGAACAACCTGGCGAACGCCAGCACCGTTGGTTTCAAGAAATCGCGGGCCATTTTTGAAGATTTGCTTTATCAGAACATTAATCAGCCCGGTGGCCGTTCGTCGGCCGATACCGAGCTCCCCTCCGGCTTGATGCTCGGTGCTGGAGCCAAGGTCGTGGCCACCCAGAAAAACCACAGCCAGGGCAACGTACAGACGACTGACAATTCGCTGGATCTGATGATCAGTGGCCGTGGCTACTTTGAAATCCAATTGCCCGACGGCAGCCTTGCCTATACCCGTAATGGGCAATTCACCCTTAACAGTGAAGGCACCATAGTGACACCGGGTAACGGCTATCCTCTGCAGCCAGAAATCCAGATTCCGGAAAATGCCCAGAGTGTCACTGTCGGCACTGATGGTCAGGTCTCGGTACAGCTCAAGGGGGATGGTGCCTCTCAGGTGGTCGGACAGATCACCCTGTCAGACTTTGTTAATGCCAGTGGCCTGCAGCCGATGGGTGAGAACATGTTTCTGGAAACCCAGTCCAGCGGTGCCGCCATTCAGGGGACTGCGGGGGCGGATGGTATGGGAGTCATTAAGCAAGGGATGCTGGAGAGCTCCAACGTTAACGTCACCGAAGAGCTGGTGAATCTTATCCAGGCTCAGCGAGTCTACGAGATGAACTCCAAAGTCCTCTCAGCGGTGGATGGCATGATGTCCTTCCTGATCCAGCGGACCTAATGGGGAGAGCCATGATGAAAAGCGTATGGATGCTGGGGTTGCTGGTGTTGGGGGGGTGTAGCAGTACTCCCAATACACCCAGGCCTGATGACCCCGAGTTTTCCCCCGTATACGGGGAGTCGGAACCGGTCTCGGTGAGACCGACGGGTGCTATTTTTCAACCGGATCAGGTTAATGGCATCTACTCGGACATCAAGGCGCACAAGGTGGGTGACATCATCACCATCGAGTTGTCGGAATCAACATCTGCATCGAAGAAGGCCAATACCCAGAGTGGCAAGGACAACAAGTTTAATCTGGAACCAGTGACGCTGGGGGGCGTACCGGTTACGGCCAGCCCCTATGATCTCTCCGCATCCATCGGTCAAAACAGTGCGTTCAAGGGGCAGGCAAAAGCAGATCAAAGCAACAGTTTGCAGGGCAATATTTCGGTCAGTGTTGCCAAGGTATTACCCAATGGCAATCTGCTGGTACGAGGTGAGAAGTGGATCATGCTCAACAATGGCAATGAGTATATCCGTATCACCGGCCTGATTAGACCGGAGGATGTCACCTCGGATAACAGTGTGTCATCCCAGAAAGTCGCCAATGCCCGCATTTATTACGGTGGTACCGGCGATCTGGCCAATACCCAGGAACAGGGATGGCTTACCAGCTTTTTCAATGGTCCCTGGTGGCCGCTCTAGGAGATGTTATGAAGTCACTCCGTCTCGTGACTCTGCTCTGCTGTCTGCTGCCCTTGGGGCTGGCGAATGCCGCCCGGATCAAGGACATCAGCTCGGTGGAGGGGGTGCGTAGCAACCAGTTGATCGGTTACGGTCTGGTCGTGGGCCTGCCAGGTACCGGCGAGAAGAACAACGCCTTTACCGAGCAGACCTTCCGCACCATGCTCAACAACTTCGGCATCAAGGTCCCGGACAACATCAAACCCAAGATCAAGGATGTGGCGCCGGTGGCGATCCATGCGGATTTGCCGCCGTTTGCCAAGCCGGGCCAGACTATCGACGTCACTGTCTCTGCCATCGGTGAGGCCAAGAGCCTGCGCGGTGGTACGCTGCTGCAGAGTTTCCTGAAAGGGCTGGATGGGCGGGTCTATGCAGTCGCACAGGGCAGCCTGGTGGTAGGCGGGCTGGGTGCCGAGGGGGCTGATGGCTCCAAGGTAGTGGTCAATACTCCGACCGTCGGCCGGATTGCCAATGGTGCAACCGTAGAGCGAGAGGTGCCCAACTCATTTAGTCAGGGAGATACGATCACCTTCAACCTCAACCGCCCCGACTTTACTACTGCGCGTCGGCTGGCTGACGTAGTCAACGATCTGGTGGGGCCCAATACCGCTCAGGCTCTGGATGCCACCTCGGTCAAGGTCTATGCCCCGCGGGATCCGGGCCAGCGTGTCTCCTATCTGGCGACTATCGAGAACCTGGAGGTGGACCCGGCCAACGAGGCGGCCAAGATCATCGTCAACTCTCGTACAGGCACCATCGTTATCGGCAGTCAGGTGAAGCTCAAACCGGCTGCTATCAGTCACGGTGGTTTGACGGTGACCATCGCCGAAAACCAGCAGGTCTCTCAACCCAACCCGCTGGCGGGGGGCGAGACCACGGTCACCAACAACTCGACCATCAATGTCCAGCAGGAGCCTGGGCGGATGTTCAAGTTTGATACCGGTGCGACCCTGGACGATCTGGTCCGGGCGGTCAATCAGGTTGGCGTCGCCCCCGGTGATTTGATGGCTATTCTTGAGGCGCTGCAGCAGGCCGGCGCTATCGAGGGGCAACTGGTCATATTGTAACTGGCGGCAAGTGATTGCCACGGGTGGCAATGAGGTAAACAAAATGGCGGAGTTTGACACCAACAGCGGCATTAATCTCGGGGTGGTACAGGATATCAAGAACCTGGACCGTCTGCGCCAGATGAGCCACAGCAAAGAGGGGCAGGCCGAGGCACTGCAGGGAGCTGCGCGCCAGTTCGAGTCAATCTTTACCCAGATGCTGTTTCAGAGCATGCGTCAGGCCAACGGGGTATTGACTCAGGACAACCCGATGAACAGTAGCTATACCCAGTTCTATGAAGGGATGCTGGATGAACAGAGAGTGGCAGACATGTCCAGCAAGGGGGGGCTTGGATTGGCTGACATGGTGGCTAGGCAGCTCTCACCGGAGACATTTGTCCACCAGGATGGTCGGGTGCTGAAGATGCCGCAGCGTACGGAACGAGTTTATAAACCCTACGAACCACCCACGACGGCAGCCACTGATTTGATCTCAGCATCAAAAGTTGGCAAAGATTTTGCTGAAAAAGAGATGGAAAAGGGGAAAACCCCGCTCGTCATGCCCACGCGCGCCCACCGTAGTGTACCGCCAATGGTGCCTGTGGCTCACCATCGTAGTCATGGGGAGGGGAGCGCACAGTTTGATAGTCCGGAAGCGTTTGTGCAGCACCTGATGCCGTTAGCCAAGAAGGCTGCGGACAAGTTGGGATTGAGTCCGGCGGTGCTGGTGGCTCAGGCGGCATTGGAAAGTGGTTGGGGCAAGCGGGTGATCAAGGATGGTGAGGGGCAGATGACTCATAACCTGTTTGGCATCAAGGCCGACCCTCGCTGGGAGGGCCCCAGGGCGGTCGTCAGCACCCTGGAATATGAAGAGGGCGTCGCATCCCGCCAGAAAGCGGCATTTCGTTCGTATGGCTCGTTTGAAGAGAGCTTCAATGACTATGTGGACTTTCTCACCTCGGGTTCGCGCTACAAGGGGGCCCTGGCCAAGGTGGACAGTCCGGATCGCTACTTCGAGGCATTGCAACAGGCAGGTTATGCCACCGATCCGCACTACGCCAGAAAACTGAAACAGGTATTGCGCAGTGATGCCATTGCCCGATACAACGAGATGGAGCTGTAAATATGGCAAGCGATCTGCTTGGAATTGGATCATCGGGCGTGCTGGCCCAGCAGCGTCTGTTGCAGAGCACCAGTAACAACATCGTGAACGTCAATAGCCAGGGCTATGTGCGCGAGCGTACGCTGGTGTATACCAATGCCATCGGTCTTGGTACCGGTGATATCAAGACCGAGCGAGTGATCAACAGCTATATGCAGGGAGAGGTGCGTCGCGATACCTCTGCCTTTTACGCATCTCTGACCCATTACGAACAGCTGGCCGATGTGGATCGCCTGCTGGGAGACACCAGCAACAGTGTGGGTGAGACCATTACCTCTTATTTCAAGTCCTTTCATTCGGCAAATGAATCGCCCGCCGAGATCGGGGGCCGCAAGGTAGTGATGACGGAGTTGAGTGGTATGGTAAACCGATTTCACACACTATCGGCCCAGCTCGACAAGCACAGCGATACCATCAATACCCGTATTGAAGATGAAACCAAGCAGGTCAACAGCTTGTTGACCAGTATCAATGATCTCAACCAGGCGATCATTCGCACTCAGGGATCACCCGAAGAGAACCTGATGTTGTTTGATCAGCGTGACGAGGCAATAAGACAGCTTTCCGAGAAGATGGATATTCGCACCGTTGCTCAACCCAACGGCAGCATGCTGGTCAATATGAGTACTGGTCATTCGCTGATCCTGGATGGAGGCGTTGCCCAGTTCAAGGTGGTGGCAGGAGACCCTGATTCCCGTGATCAGGAGTTGCAACTGACCCTTGGCGACAATCAGGCTCTCATTGATCACGATACGTTTGGGGGAGCCATAGGAGGGTTGTTCAAGGCGCGTACCGACCTGGAGCCGACCAAGCGTGAGCTGGGGCAGTTGGCCGTTGCGATGGCAGATGCCATGAATCAGCAAAACCGTCTCGGGATGGATCTGGACAACGAGTTGGGCAGCGATATTTTCACCCTGCCAACCAGCAAGGGATTGCCTTATGGCGACAACACGGGGTCGGTCGGGGCGAATGTCAGCTTCGTCGCAGGCAAAGGAAGCTCAGTGACCCCTTTCGATTATGAAGTACGCTTTAGCAGTGCGACCGGATATGAGGTGTTCTCGCTGGACAAAGCAGGAAATCGAACTTCTGTGGCAACAGGCACCACGCCGCCAGCGACGTTTGAACTGGCTGGTCACGGGATCTCGATCGATCTTACCGGCACACCGGCGGCAGGAGACAAGCTGCTACTGCAACCGGCAAAGGGGGCTGCTGCCGGGCTTGCTCAGCAGATCACCCGGCCGGAAGACCTGGCCCTGGCTGCACCGCTTAAAGTGCAGAAGACAACCAACAACATCGGCAGTGCGGACATTAAACTGGATGGTGTCTTCAATACCGGAACGGGTTCCGGTTTTGGTACCAATAGCCTGGATCCCGCCGCGCCCCAGATCGTCAAGATCGGCAACAACGGCAACTATGAGGTATATGCCGGTGATGGGACTACCTTGATAGGAATCGCTCCGGCAGCCAGCAAAGGGCAGAATTTGATGGCATCTATCGTCAGCCCCTTTCCGGGCGGACCCGCGGTCTATAGCAACCCTAAACAGAGCCCGGGCTACGAGTTCAGTATTACCGGCACGGTAGTACAAACCGACAGCTTCCAGCTCAGTTACAATACCAATGGTTTTGCTGACAACAGTAATGGCTTGGCTATGGCGGAGTTGCAAAACAAGGATCTGGTGCGCAAGAGTACCAACGGGGGAACGACCAACGACAAGATGACTTTCAACCAGGCTTACTCAGGCTTGGTGATGGAAGTGGGCAACAATACGAGCCAGGCAAAAACTCAGCTTAAAGCCAATGAATCCAAGCTGATCCAGAGTACCGGGATCTATGAGAGCGTCTCCGGGGTCAATCTGGAGGAGGAGGCGGCCAATCTGATCCGTTTCCAGCAATCTTATGCGGCATCCGCCCAGGTGGTCAGTACGGCCAAAACCATCTTCGATACATTGCTTTCGTCCGTGAGGTAACGTCATGCGCATCACCACCAACATGATCTACGATCGGAATCTTTACTCCCTGACCAATACCAACGAGCGGCTGGACAAGGCCTATCAGCAGTTGCAAACCGGCAACAAGTTTCAGACTGCTGGTGAAGATCCAGCAGGCATGAGCCAGAAGATGGCATTGACCAAAGAGATTGAGTTGTTCAAACAGTACAGTGTGAATGGCAGTTTGCTGCAGAACAGCCTGGGACATGAAGAGACGGTATTGGATTCTCTCAATACTGCGATGCTCAGTGCCCAGACCCTGATCCAGAAGTCCAATAATGGTGCCATCAGCCTTGATGACCGCAAGGCCATCGCCAGCGAACTGGAAGGGTTGCAGCAGCAAATGTTTGACCTGATGAACAGCAAGAACTCATCGGGTGAATTTATTTTCGGTGGCAATCAGAGCAAGACACAGCCTTATATAAGAGACGCCAACGGCAAATACATTTATCAGGGTGATCCTGGCCAGCGAAATATTCAGGTATCACCCACAGTGCAAATTGCTGCCAATGATTCTGGACAGGATCTGTTTGAAATCGTAGCGACCAGAAGAACCGCCAGTGCCACCAGTGCAAATATCAACGTCGGGGTCGGTGATCAGGGGGATTTTGATAATTTCTATAAAGCAAGTTATGACCCGACACTGCCCAGCAACACCTACACTGTTTCTACCACCATTGGCCCACCTGATACCTATGATATCAAAGATGCCGGTGGCAATACTCTGCAGACGGGCAATTACACTCCTGGTACCAAAATACCGTTCAATGGTCTCGAATTGACACTGGACCAGCCTGCAGGTGGCGCAGCCCAGCAGTTTGCTCTTAATCCTCCCAAAAATGACAACGTGTTGAACGGGATGTCGGATTTTATTACTGCTCTGCGTGACCCCAATATTTCCGCGGAGAGCTTTGAGCAAAAAGTGGCTGATGCCACTGTTCATATGAAAAATGCTCGTTTGAATATCGATCACGGGTTGGGTGAGCTGGGTGGCCGTATGAATAGTCTGGAGCAGGTGATGGGGTCCAACGAGGGATTGAGCACTCTCAACGCCGAAGCGAGATCCAAGGTGTCGGAGGCCGATCTCTATGAGGTGATTTCAACGTTGTCCAAAGAAGATGCTGCCTTGAGTGCCTCACAACTCTCGTTTAGCAAAATAAGTCGTCTGACATTATTTGACTATATTCGCTAAGAAAAGGCCCCTATGGGGCCTTTTTACTGTGGGTTTCCGGCAGAGTTCCCCTGGTATTGTCGGACAATTGTAACAAGCTGTTGCCATACTCGGTTTCATGGTTGAGGCGGGGTTGACCTCCCGGTGGGATTGGATAATCATGCCGCCCGCACAACAGAGGGTTGTGCATATTATTTGCAGCATCTCGTTAGGCGAGGCTCCTGTATAAACACAGGCCACTGATCTCACGACGTCCAGAGACGCCCAAGATCAGGACAGTTTTCATCGGATTAAGGTGTAAACCCAAGTGGCTTCCGGCATGCCGGATACGTTATACAGTGCTAAAGCTGGTACGTGGGGATGATGACACGCCGAACGGCGTCATTTCCTGCCTATTACTCGTCAATCAAATTGCTGTTTTCTTGTCGTTGCATCCGGCTATTTCCGGAAGCATTCAGGCTTGCCTGAAATCACATGAGGTTCTTTGTGATGAAGAAAACACACACCATTCTCAACCGTCATCAACTACTCGATCTCGCCAGTCTGCAAAGCTGGCTGGAACACAACCTGGATCCGGTTCAGCGTGCCGATCAGCTGCTAACCCTGCGTCCGGAAGAGCTCAACTGCATCTTTGACACCTTGCCTGCGTCAGAAGGGGCAGAACTGATCGCCTCTCTCTCCGCAGAGTGTGCCGGTCGCCTTTTGCTGCGGCTACATGGCAGCATCGTCAGCGTATTGCAAGAGGCGATCCCCCGCCGCGAAATGGTGGCTATCCTGCGCAAGCTGGGTCGCCAGGAACGCACCATGCTGCTGGCCCGTTTCCCGGCCCAGGCGCAGGCGTTGTACTACTCCCTGCTGGATTGGCCGTCTGAGTCCGTTGGGGCTAACATGCGCTATGAGTATCTGGTGGTGAGCGAACAGGATACCGTTGGCAAGGCCAAGCAGCTGATCCACGACGCCTGGGACAACGCCCAGCTATTTCGCCACATCTATGTGGTCAATGTAGACGGTCGTCTGCAGGGGAGTATCTCGCTCAAGAGCTTGCTGATTGCCGACCCCGAGGCCAGTGTTACTACGCTGATGGATCGCGAAACCGTCCGGATCAATGCCCGGGCGGATCAGGAACTGGCTGCACGCCTGCTGATCGATCGCGACCTTTCGGTCCTGCCAGTAGAGGATCAGGGGCGCTTGGTCGGTATTTTCCATGTTGATGATGCGGCCGATATTCTGGAACTAGAATCGACCGAGGATGCCGAGATGCAGGGGGGCTCATCCCCGCTCGATACCTCTTACTTACAGGCGACACCTTGGCAGCTATGGCGTAAAAGAGTGGGCTGGTTGCTCATCCTGTTTGTGGCGGAAGCCTACACCGGCACCGTGTTGCGAGCGTTCGAAGAGCAGCTTGAGGCGGTCATCGCGCTGGCGTTCTTTATCCCGCTGCTGATCGGCACAGGGGGCAACAGTGGTACCCAGATCACCACCACCATAGTACGTGCCATGGCGGTCGGGGAGGTGAGTCTGCGTAACCTCGGTACCGTGCTGAAGAAAGAACTCTCTACAGGTCTGCTCATTTCAGGTGCCATTGCAATGGCGGCCTGGGTTAGAGCATGGAGCCTCGGTGTCGGTCCCGAAATTGGCATGGTAGTGACCTTGACGGTGATCGCCATCGTGCTCTGGAGCGCCACAGTTGCCTCCATCATCCCAATGGTACTGCGTCGCTTCCGTATCGATCCTGCTGTGGTATCGGCTCCTTTTATTGCCACCCTGGTGGATGGCACTGGTCTTATCATCTACTTCGAGATTGCCAAGCTGCTGCTCCCGCAGTTGCAGGTGGCCTGACGGGGAAACAGCAAAGCAAAGAGGCAGCCGATGGCTGCCTCTTTGCTATCTGCGTATCTGCGGGCTCAGGCCAGTTGAAAGAGCAGGGGCCAGCCCTGCTCCTGGCAATAACGGTGCTCCTTCTCCAGATTCTGCATCAGAAGGCGGTTCTCCTCGCACCAGTCGATCGGCAGGGTCACAACCAGCTGATCGCCTTGCACTGAGACTCTCCACTCAGGCAGCAGGTCGTCCTGGCGTCTGTGATGGGCTGCTACCGCAAGGCGCAGAATGCGGATGCAGCGCAGCACCGTTTGTATGTCGTGGTTGGGCAGGGAAGGGAGCTCGGAGAGCTTGAGCCCCTTGCGCTGAAAGCGTACCAGCGCCGCCAGCAGAGCTTGATCGTCCTGGTTGAAGCCGGGCAGGTCGGTGTGTTGCAGGATATAGGCGGAGTGGCGATGGATGCCGCTGTAGTTGATGGCAAGGCCAATTTCGTGCAGCCGCGCCGCCCAGCCGAGGATGGCGCGATAGGGGTCTACCTCCATCTGCCAGGGTTCTTGTAGGGCGTCAAACAGGGTCAGCACGCTCTGCTCTACCCGGGCGGCTTGCTTTTTGTCCATCCGGTAGTGGGTGCCAAGGGCTTGCGCAGTGCGCTCGCGGATATCGTGGTGCTGCAAGCGCTCCTCAAACTCGTAGAGCAGCCCTTCACGCAGGGCGCCATCAGAGTAGTCGAGCCGCTCGATGGGCAGCGAGGTAAACAGGCCGAGCAGGATGGCGACCGCGGCGGCAAACACCTCCTGACGCTCTTCGGTGAGCCCGACCAGCTTGAGGTTATCGACCCGCTTGCGCTCGATCATCAGGGCTTTAAGTCGCTCCAGCCCCTCCAGCGTAATACTGCCGTCAGTCAGCCCCTCACCCTGCAGTACGTCGCGCACGGTGCGGATCGAGCCTGAACTGCCAAGACAGCTCTGCCAACCCAGCTTGCGGTACTGGTTGACGATGGGGGCGAGCTGGTGCTGCGCCTCCAGTACCGCATTGCTGAAGTTTTTCTCGCTCAGCTTGCCGCTGGCAAAAAAACTCTGGGTAAAGCTGACGCAGCCCATCTTGCGGCTGGTGAGTGCCTTGTGATCGAACCCCTCGCCGATGATGAGCTCGGTGCTGCCACCGCCGACGTCAACTACCAGTACCTGACCTTCAATATGCTGGGTATGGGCGACGCCCTGATAGATGAGGCGCGCCTCTTCCTGCCCGCTGATGATCTCGATGGGGTGGTTGAGCACCTTGGCCGCTTCGCTGACGAATTCACGGGCGTTACTGGCGCGGCGCAGGGTGTAGGTACCGGCAATACGAATTTGATCCGGTTTGATATTGGTGAGCCGTTCGGCAAAGAGTGACAGACAGGCGAGGCCGCGTTCCATCGCCTCTGGGCTCATGCGCTTCTGCTCGTCCATCCCCTCGGCCAGACGCACCCGCTCCTTGATGCGATCGACGATGCGAAAACGCCCTTCGCTCAGATGGGCGATCACCATGTGAAAACTGTTGGAGCCGAGATCGACGGCGGCGTAGAGGCTATTGTCCATTGTTTGACTCGATACGTTTGAGATAGTCGTAAATCGCGACCTGAGAGCGGATTTTTCGGCGATTGCCCCGCTTCACATATTCGTTTTTCTGGTCGGCATCGATCACCCGCGCCTTGCAGGTATCACTCAGTTGTAGCTCGAGAATATCCATGATGCGCTGCTTGAGCCGCTCGTCATAGATGGGCGTGCCCACCTCGATCCGGCCGTCAATATTGCGGCTCATCCAGTCAGCGCTGGAGATATAGAGCTGGGGGTTGCCCTTGTTGTGGAACACCATCACCCGCGGGTGCTCGAGGAAGCGGTCGATGATGCTGATCACCTTGATGTTGTCACTCAAACCCGGCACGCCCGGCCGCAGGGCGCACATGCCACGGATGATCATCTGGATCGGCACGCCCGCCTGACCGGCGGCATAGAGCCGGTTGATGAGATCCCGGTCCACCAGATTGTTGATCTTGAGGATGATGCCGCTCGGCTGGCCCGCCTTGGCGTTGGATAGCTCGTTGTCGATGAGACGATAGAGCTGACGTCTGCTGTTGATGGGGGAGACCAGCAGGTGGTTGAATTTGTAGCGCCGATAGGGGTACTCGATATATTCAAACACCCCCTCTACTTCGGCGGTGATATCCGGATTGCGGGTCAGCAGCGAGAAGTCGGTGTAGATCTTGGCGGTCTTCTCGTTGAAGTTACCGGTACCGATGTGGGCATAGCGCACTGGCTCGCCATTTTCGTGGCGAGTGATGAGGCATAGCTTGGAATGGATCTTGAGGCTCGGTACCCCGAACACCACCTTGACCCCGGCATCGGTGAGGATGTTGGCCCAGTCGATGTTGGCCGCTTCGTCGAAGCGGGCACGCAGCTCGACCACCACGGTCACCTTCTTGCCGTTGTTGGCGGCATCGATGAGGGAGTGGATGATCCGCGACTTCTTGGCCACCCGATAAATGTTGATGCGAATGGCGCTCACCGCCGGATCGAACGCCGCCTGGCGCACCAACTCGGTGAAGTGGTGGAACTTGTGATACGGGTAGTAGAGCAGAATATCCTGCTTGGTGATGGCATCGAAGGCGTTGACGAAGCCGTCAAAATCGCGGCAATCGAGGGCCGGCAGTTTGGGGTTTTCGAGATAGTCACGGCCCACGTTGGGGAAGCCGATGAAATCCTTGAAGTTGTGGTAACGCCCACCCGGCATGATGGCGTCGTAGGAGCTGATCTGCAGCTTGAGTTTCAGGAAGCTTATCATGGCGGCGGGCATCTCCCGCTCGTAGACGAAACGCACCGGCATGGCGGTGAGGCGCTGCTTCAAGCCGTCACTCATCTTGTCCACCAGGCTCAAGTCCAGCTGGTCGGAGAGGTCGTATTCGGCATCCCGGGTCAGCTTCACCGCATAGGCGGCAATCTCGTCGTAGTCGAAGAAGCCTTTGAAGATCTCGTCGAGGCAGAAGCGGATGACGTTATCCAGAATGATGATCTGCTTCTTGCGGCGGGTCCCTTCCGGCGGCAGCTGGAAGAAGCGGGGCAGGTCATCGGTCGGCACTTCCACCAGGGCGTACTGGATCACCTGACCGTTCTTCTTCATCTCGATGGCCAGATAGGTGTACTCATCCTTGAGGAATTTGACCGGATTGACCTCCTTGTTGAGCAGGATCGGGATGATATGACGCAGCACCTTCTCCTTGAAGAAGACCCGCAGCCACTTCTGAATGGCATCGGAGAGCTGGTTCTCGTTGACCAGGAAGATGTTGTGGCGAGCGAGTGCAATCAACAGCTCCTTGTAGGTGTTGTCAAACGCTTCACCGAGCGCCATCACTTTTTGCTGGATGGCGCGCAGCAGCACCTTGGCTTCATCGTCGCCTCCATGTACTTCATTGATGAGGATGCGACGCTTGACGTCCGATACCCGCACCTTGAAGAACTCATCCTGGTTGGAGGAGAAGATCCCCAGAAAACGGACCCGCTCGATGAGGGGCACCGTCTTGTCCATTGCCTCTTGCAACACCCGTTCATTGAATGAGAGCCAGCTCAGCTCTTTCTCTTCATACAGCTTGTCGGTGCTCATCTTGTGCCTCTGTTTCAGGTCGCGTCTGCGCGGCAGTTATGGCGTTAATATATGACAAATAAATGACGGTATTGTTACTGCTCGCTGAACGCCTCGTCTATGTCGACCACCAGATCGTCGGAGAGGGATTCCAGCGCGGTGATCAGGTCATCCATCGCGAGTCCGTCGGGCAAGGCAACCAGCGCGTGAGCATAGAATAGCGGGGCGCCTGAGTGGGGGGCCGGCTCACAGCCGGTAGTGAGATCGGCCACGTTGATCTCGAGTTGGCGCAGGATGCTGGCTACTTCATGGACGATGCCGGGGCGGTCGTTGCCGGTTACCGTCATCATTACCTGATGAGCCGGCTCGGTGGTTGGTGTCCCTTCGGCAAAGCTGATGGTCAGACCCGGCAGCAGGGCCAGTGCTTCGCATAGGCTGCGATAGTGCTCGTCGGGGACAGATACATGGAGGATTCCGGCAAACTGGCCTGCCAGTTCGCTCATGGCGCTGCCCAGCCAGTTGCCCTGCTCGCGGCTGATGACGGCCGCCAGACTCTCGACGATCCCGGGTTTGTCTGAACCGATCACGGTGACCACCAATTGCTTTTGCATCCTGCTCTCCTTGAAATTGGATTTCTTGCTCGATCCCCATTGTGCCTGCTGTGGCTGGTCATATGAACCCCCGCCTGCGGGCAAATAGATAAAAAGACGGGACTTTTACACTTTCCATACGCTTGTCTGCTGCCTTGCTTCGTGGCGGCTGTGGTAAAGTAATTCCCCTTTCGTGTTGTGAACTGGATCGTGCTCTCATGAATACCCTTGTCCTATCGGGATTACTATTGCTGGCGCTGCTTGTGCTGGCGATCTTCTGGAGCAGAGGCAGACAGCAAAAGCGCCTGCCCTATGATGTGCAGGAGACCCTGTTCACTCCCGCCGAGCGATCTTTCCTCGGGGTGCTGGATCTAGCGGTGGGTGACAAGGCCCGGGTCTTTGCCAAGGTGCGGGTGGCCGATGTGCTGACGCCGCTGGCCGGGATCGGCAAAAGCAAATGGCAGCAGTACTTCAACAAGATCAGCGCCAAGCATTTCGACTATCTGCTTTGCCACCCCGCCGATCTCTCTTTTATCTGCGCCATCGAACTCGATGACAGTTCCCACCGTCACCAGAAGCGCAAGGCGCGGGATCTTTTTCTGAAAACCGCCTGCGACAGCGCCGGTCTGCCGTTGCTGCAGATCCCGGCAAGTGCCAGCTATCTGGTGGGAGAGCTGCGCGAACAGATCCTGCCGCTGCTGGTCAAAACCAGCGAGCCGCTGATCGACGATCTGCCGCACGGGGCGCGTCGCGAGCCGACGTTCAACCCTCTGCTGCTGGATGGCGTGGATGTCGGTGCCGGGATGCGTGGTCGCACTGCCCATACCGAGGCGATCTCGCCTGCGTCGCTCCACGAGCCCGCCATTCAGGCCAAGGGGATGGTGGAGGCGCCACAGAGTGAGGGGGAGCTGGTCGATGGCTTGTTTGCCGATGTAGAAGATGATGAAGAGCATGAGGTGCAGCTCTGCCCCCGCTGTGATGCGCCGCTGGTGGAGCGGGAAGCGAAAAAAGGTCCCCACGCCGGTCGGCTATTCCTGGCTTGCAGCCGTTTTCCCGAATGTCGCTATGCGGCGCCGCACCACCATAATCGCCACTGAGTGCTCTTCACAGTGTCACATGCTGCCCTCTGACGAGGGCAGTTTTTTTTCTGCCATTGGTGGCGTTTGTTCGCGGCGCCAATGCAGAAAATTCCTCGGCAAAATTTATCTAATCTCCCGTTTCTGTCGATACACTTAGCCTGAATACGACAATTTTTGACAATGCGTCGGTTTTTTGGCACTTTGTGTGCTTGCAAAAATACAGTCTGTAGCTGTTTTATTAATAAATAAAACAATAGGTTAGTTCAGGATGTCGCGAGGGATGGATATGGTGGAGATGGGCGTGTTGATTGTTGATGCCGATGCGCAGCGGCGCCAGCAGTTGGGAACCGTACTCTCGTTTATGGGGATCCTGTGGCAGGATGTCGCAGAAGGGGACCTGGATGTTGCTATCGAATCTTCCGGCCCACTGCAAGGGGTACTGGTAGGTGAGCTGACTGGTCGCACTTTGCCCGAGTTACTTGCCGCTTTCCCTCGTACCCCCTTTATCTCGCTGGTTGAGGAGGTACTGCCCAACAGCAACTTCATCGGGGTCGCGCTCTCACCCTTTACCTATGAATCTCTCACCCGCCATCTGCACTTCTGTCAGGCCTTTGTCTCTCTCCATCCTCGTCAACAGACTCACGACAAGGGGCAGACGTTACTGCGTTTGCTGGTGGGTAAAGGAAAAGGGATCCAGGAGGTTCGTCGCCTCATTAGCCAGGTGGCCGAGACAGATGCCAACGTGCTGATCCTCGGCGAGTCCGGAACCGGCAAAGAGGTCGTGGCCCGTGCCATTCACGAACTCTCGGCCCGCAGTAGTGGCCCCTTTGTGCCTATCAACTGTGGTGCCATTCCTGCCGAATTGCTGGAGAGCGAGCTGTTCGGTCACGAGAAGGGAGCCTTTACCGGCGCCATCGCAGCCCGTCGCGGTCGTTTCGAGCTGGCGCAGGGGGGCACCCTGTTCCTCGACGAGATTGGCGACATGCCGATGCCGATGCAGGTCAAACTGCTGCGGGTATTGCAGGAGCGGCTGTTTGATCGGGTGGGTGGTGGCAAGCCTATTCAGGCTGATGTGCGCATCATTGCGGCGACCCACCGTGATCTGGAGGCATTGATCCGCAGTCAGGGCTTTCGTGAAGATCTCTACTATCGTCTCAACGTCTTCCCGATCGAGACTCCGCCACTGCGGGAGCGCATCGATGACATTCCGCTGCTGCTGCAAGAGCTGCTCAACCGTCATGCGGAGCAGCACCACAGCGTGATCCGTCTGACTCAGCGGGCGCTGGAATCACTGATGCAGTATCCCTGGCCGGGTAATGTACGCGAGCTTTCCAATCTGCTTGAGCGGCTGCTTATCCTTTACCCACAGCAGATTGTCGATGTGGCGGATCTGCCAAGCCGTTATCGTCTGCTGCCGTGTGAACCGAGGGATGAGCGGCTGACAGAGTTGGATGAGCGGGATGCGCTGGCTGCGGTATTCCAGGAGCCGCCGGAACTGGATCATCCTCTTGCCTCTGCCCGCACCATGCAGTTGCCGGAGGAGGGGGTCAATCTCAAGGAAATGTTGGCCGACCTCGAGGTGGAGTTGATCCGCCAGGCGCTGGAGTCTCAGGACGGGGTGGTGGCCCGCGCCGCCGATCTGCTCGGCATGCGGCGCACCACCCTGGTAGAGAAGATGAAAAAGTACGGGATGAGCAAGGACGTCTGAGGGTCAAAGCCTTGACGCCAACGCACAATTCATTGTTTTAATTCATATAATTTAGTGGCATGGAAATTGAATAACCTGACTCAATAGCCAGTTTGAGGTCAGCTTTATGACAATCCAGCAACAGGACATGCCACTCCAGTCACACGAAGTGAGCCAGCTCTACGCCATCTTCAAGGCGCTCCCCACCGGGGTGTTGCTGCTTGATGGGGCTGGTGTGGTCACCCGCGCGAATCCAGCAGCCATCTCACTGCTGGGAGAGCCGCTGGAAGGGGAGCTTTGGCGTAACATCATTGCACGCTGCTTCGAGCCGCGCGAGGATGATGGCCACGAGATCTCCCTGCGCGACGGGCGCCGGGTGCAGCTCTCGACCCAGCCGCTGCCTGATCAGCGTGGTCAGCTGGTCTTTATCAACGACCTGACTGAAACCCGCAAGCTGCAGGATCGCATCAATCACATGAAGCGGCTGTCGGCACTCGGTAATATGGCGGCTTCGCTCGCCCACCAGATCCGCACTCCGCTCTCCGCAGCCATGCTCTATGCCGCCAACCTGGCCAACCGTACCCTCAAGCCGGAGTCCCGCACTCAGTTTCAGCAAAAGCTGATGGCCCGTCTGCAGGATCTGGAGAAGCAGATCAACGATATCCTGCTGTTTGCCCGCAACGGTGACAGTCAGGTGGTCACCCCCATCTCGGTACAGGGCCTACTGGTTGAAGTTCAGGCAGGCGCCGAGGCTTTCTGTCAGCAACAGGGCTGCGAGCTGCACATGGAGGCGCCTGAGCCCGATCTCTGTCTGCTGGCCAACAGCAGTGCGCTGGCGGGAGCCATCAACAACCTGATAGCAAATGCTCAGCAGGCAGGGGCCACCTCGCTGCTGGTCAGCGCGGTGCGCAGTGGTGCCCGGGTGGAGATACGGGTCATCGACAATGGCAAGGGGATCCCTTCCCATCAGCTCGGTCAGGTATTCGAACCCTTCTTTACCACTCGCTCCCAAGGCACTGGCCTCGGGTTGGCGGTGGTGCAATCCGTCGTGCGTGCCCATCAGGGGGAGGTCGGTGTGGCCTCGGTTCCCGGTGAAGGCACCTGTTTTACTCTGTCGTTCCCCCTGCATCAGCAACCGGTGCAGCTTGGAGGTGTAGCATGACACAGGCCAGGATCCTGGTAGTTGAAGATGACAATGGCCTGCGCGAAGCGCTGGTGGATACTCTGTTACTGGGGGGCTATGAGTGTCGTGAAGCGGACAGTGGCGAGCGGGCTCTGCTGGCGCTCTCCCGTCAGCCGTTTGACATGGTGATCTCCGATATCCAGATGGGGGGGATGGATGGGGTGACGCTGCTGGCCACCATCCGCCAGCAATATCCACAGATCCCCGTGTTGCTGATGACCGCCTACGCCAATATCGACGGTGCAGTTCGTGCCATGCGCGAAGGGGCCATCGATTATCTGGCCAAGCCCTTTTCTCCGGAAGTGCTGCTCAATCAGGTTAGTCGTTATGTACCGGCCCAGAAGGTGGAGAAGCGCGCCGTGGTCTACGGGGATCCCAAAACCGCCGAGCTGTTCCAGCTGGCGACCCGAGTGGCCAGAAGCGAAGCGACCGTGATGGTGACCGGCCCGAGCGGAACCGGCAAAGAGGTGTTGGCCCGTTACATTCACGACAACTCCAACCGCGCCGAGCAGCCTTTCGTCGCCATCAACTGCGCCGCCATTCCGGAAAACATGCTGGAGGCGACCCTGTTTGGCTACGAGAAGGGGGCTTTCACCGGTGCGGTACAGGGGTGCCCCGGCAAGTTCGAGCAGGCGCAGGGGGGCACCCTGCTGCTTGACGAGATCACCGAGATGGATCAGGGGCTGCAAGCCAAATTGCTGCGGGTGTTGCAGGAGAAAGAGGTGGAGCGGCTCGGCAGTCGCAAGATGATCCCGCTGGATGTGCGGGTCATCGCCACCAGCAACCGGGATTTGAAAAAAGCGGTACAGGATGGCCTGTTTCGCGAAGATCTCTACTATCGTCTCAACGTCTTCCCGCTGCGCTGGTCTGCTCTGAACGAGCGGACCGGTGACATTCTGCCGCTGGCGGAACATTTGCTGGCCCTCCATGCCAGCCAGCAGGGGTTGCCGACACCCAGATTGACCGAGACATCACGGAGGAGGCTGCTAGCACACAGCTGGCCCGGCAATGTGCGGGAGTTGGACAACGTGGTACAGCGCGCCCTGATCCTCAGTCCGGACGGGCTGATCGATGGGGAGCACCTCATTCTGGAGGAGCTGGACGAAGAGAGCATGGAGTCGATCTGTGTGGAGCGCAGTTATGGCGGTGATCGCCTTGGCAGCGAGCTCAAGCAGCAGGAGCACCAGATCATTCTCGACACCCTGCAAGAGTGCAACGGCAGCCGCAAGGATGTCGCGGACCGACTCGGCATCAGCCCGCGCACCCTGCGCTACAAGCTCGCCCAGATGCGGGATGCGGGGATCGATTTGCCCGCCTGAGTCAGGTTGTTTGCCCGAGAGTGAGGGCGAAGCTTCATCGTGCTGGCGCTGTCATGGTCTTGACAGCCCGGCTCGATTATCATGGGGCCCTTGGCGCTTTGAGCCTGGCCCCTGTTTTTATTGGTAAAGCAGGGGACCGAGCCTTAATAAGGGACCCCTATGATCTCTCATCGAAAACTCGAAACCGTACTGAACCATCTGCTCGAACCTCACGCCATAAAGGATTACTGCCCCAACGGCTTGCAAGTGGAGGGGCGCGAGCGCATTCGCAAGGTGGTGACCGGTGTCACCGCCAGTCAGGCGCTTATCGACGCGGCGGTGGCTGCCGAGGCCGATGCTATTCTGGTCCATCACGGCTACTTCTGGAGCGGTGAACCGGCCCAGATCACCGGCATGAAGCAGCGTCGGCTCAAGACCCTGCTGACCCACGATATCAACCTGTTTGCCTACCATTTACCGCTGGATGTCCATCCCGAGGTGGGTAACAACGCCCAGCTCGCCAAGCTGCTCGACATCAAGGTGCGTCGCGGTCTGGAGCCGTGGAACAGCAAGAGCGTCGCCATGGTGGGCAAGCTGGAAGAGCCGATGAATGGTGCCGACTTTGCCAAGCTGATTGCCGATCGCCTTGGCCGCGAACCACTCTATTGTGGCGACAGCGGCCCCGAGCTTATCCGTTCCGTAGCCTGGTGCACCGGTGGCGGTCAGAGCTACATCAATCTGGCGGCGGAGCAGGGCATCGATGCCTTTATCTCTGGCGAAGCCTCCGAGCAGACCATTCACACCGCTCGCGAGATGGGGATGCACTTCTACGCCGCTGGCCATCACGCCACCGAGCGTTATGGTGTCAAGGCGCTGGGGGAGTGGCTGGCGACCGTGCATGGGCTGGATGTCACCTTTATCGATATCGACAATCCGGTCTAGGGTCGCTTGGCCGCGTAGCGGCGTAATCGGACCTGACCTAAGCCATCGTGAGGTAGGTAGAAATGACAAGGGAGGCCTAAGCCTCCCTTGTTGTATCTGACATGCAGTTGTTAGCGGTTACTCGCAGGCGTAACCCGCGGCACCCAGCAAGGTGCCATCCAGTTGTACGGCGCCATCAACCATCTGCAGCCTGCCTTCGCAGAACCAGCGTACCACCAGCGGATAGATGCTGTGCTCCTGCGCCTGTACCCGTGCCGCTACCTCGTCCGCACTGTCTCCTTCAAAGATGGGCACACGGGCCTGCAGGATCACCGGGCCACCATCCAGCTCTTCGGTGACGAAGTGGACGCTGGCGCCATGCTCGCTATCACCGGCATCGATAGCACGCTGGTGAGTGTGCAAGCCCTGATACTTGGGCAGCAGGGAGGGGTGGATATTGATCATCCGCCCGGCGAAATGGCGCACCAGATCGCCGCTCAATATCCGCATAAACCCGGCCAGCACCACCAAGTCCGGCTGATAGTCTGACATCAGCGCAAGCAGGGCGGCGTCATACTCCTCCCGGCTGGCAAACTGCTGCTGGGCCAGAATAGAGGTCGCCACGTCTGCCTCTCTGGCGCGAACCAGACCATAGGCATCGGCCTTGTTGCTGATGACGCCGACCACCTCACCGGCAATCTTGCCGCTGGCACAGTGGTCGATGATCGCCTGCAGGTTGCTGCCGCTGCCGGAGATTAGCACCAGGATGCGTTTCATAGGGGAGGTCATTTGGCTGTTGATCCGGTCATTCATTGAATGACGACCTGCTCCTCACCATCGGCTGCCTTGGCGATATGGCCGATATGCCATGCATTTTCGCCTTCCGCCTTGAGCAGGGTCAGCGCCTTCTCCAGCTGGTTGGCGGGCAGGACGATGATCATGCCGACACCGCAGTTGAAGGTGCGATACATCTCGTGACGGGTAACGTTGCCAGCCTGCTGCAGCCAGCTGAACACTGCCGGCCACTGCCAGCTCTGCTCATCGATTACCGCTTGGGTGTTGGTGGGCAGGACGCGGGGGATGTTCTCCCAGAAGCCACCACCTGTGATGTGGGAGAGGGCGTGGATCTCGCACTCCTTGATGAGCTTGAGCACAGGTTTCACATAGATGCGTGTCGGCTCCAGCAGGGCGTTGGCCAGGGTCGTGTCACCCAACGGTTGATGCACGTCGGCCTTGGAGACTTCCAGAATTTTACGGATCAGGGAGAAGCCATTGGAGTGAGGGCCGCTGGCGGCCAGGGCGATCAGGGCATCCCCTTCACCGACCTTGCTGCCGTCGATAATTTTGCTCTTCTCCACCACACCGACGCAGAAACCGGCGATGTCGTAGTCTTCCCCTTCATACATACCCGGCATCTCGGCGGTCTCGCCGCCCACCAGGGCACAGCCTGACTGCTCGCAACCGGCACCGATCCCGGTGACCACTGCGGCCGCGGTGTCCACGTCCAGCTTGCCGGTAGCATAGTAGTCGAGGAAGAACAGCGGCTCGGCGCCCTGTACGATCAGATCATTGACGCACATGGCTACCAGGTCGATGCCCACAGTGTCGTGCTTCTTCAGGTCGATGGCCAGCCGCAGCTTGGTGCCCACACCATCGGTACCGGAGACCAGTACCGGCTCCTTGTAGCCCGCAGGGATTTGACACAAGGCCCCAAAGCCGCCAAGACCACCAAGGACTTCAGGACGACGAGTGCGCTTTGACACGCCCTTGATACGTTCAACCAGTGCATTGCCGGCATCGATATCTACGCCAGCATCCTTGTAGCTCAGTGAGGTTTTGTCAGTCACGAGTATTCCCCGTCATGTAAAGAAGTGGAGGGTAAAATTCGGGGCGTATTCTAACAGTGGCGGTGAAAAACCAGAAAGGAAATCGTTTGCGCGTTTTTGCGCGGAAATGCTCTACAAGCGGTGGCTTTTGTTGTATGATTCCGCGATTTTTTTGCGGCAGGTTAGAGGAGATAATAATGAAAGTCGTTGAAGTCAAACACCCCCTGGTCAAACACAAGATCGGTCTGATGCGTGAAGGCGATATCAGCACCAAGCGTTTCCGTGAACTGGCCAAAGAAGTGGGCAGTTTGTTGACCTATGAAGCGACCTCTGACTTCGAAACCGAGAAGGTTATCATCGATGGCTGGAATGGGCCAGTAGAAGTTGACCAGATCAAAGGCAAGAAGGTAACCGTCGTACCCATCCTGCGTGCCGGCCTTGGCATGATGGATGGCGTACTGGAGCACATGCCGAGCGCCCGTGTCAGCGTGGTCGGTATCTACCGTGATGAAGAGACCCTGCAACCGGTTCCCTATTTCGAGAAGATTGTCAGCAACATTGAAGAGCGTCTGGCGCTGGTCATCGATCCGATGCTGGCCACTGGTGGCTCCATGATTGCCACCATTGATCTGCTGAAGAAGAAAGGCTGCCAATCCATCAAGGTGCTGGTACTGGTTGCCGCGCCGGAAGGGATCAAGGCGCTGGAAGCCGCTCATCCTGACGTAGAGCTCTACTGCGCTTCTGTCGACCAGGGGCTGAACGAGAAAGGTTACATCGTGCCGGGTCTGGGCGACGCCGGCGACAAGATCTTCGGTACCAAATAAGTTTATGCCTTGACCTGCTTCCCATGTGGAAGGGGTGATCGGAGCCGGCGCATCGCCGGCTCTGCTGTTTGTGGCCGCTTGTGCCAGCCTTGCCGCAGGGCGCTCCTTGCCGCTACCATAAGCTTACTCTCCCATTTCGAGACTCTGTTCATGTTCAAACGTGTTGTGACCGCCCTCTGCTGCGGCTTGTCGTTCATGGCCTCGGCCGCTCAGGTGACCGACCTCTATCAGGGCAAGGCCCCGACCAGTGGTGACATGGTGGCCGCTCAAGGGCAGGCACTGGGTCAGGTACTGATCAAGGTGACCGGCAAGCGCGACATCCTCACCCAGCCGGTGGTGGTCAAAGCGCTGGCGGCCCCGGGCGACTATGTCAAAAGCTATGGCTATCAGGATCAGGACTCCGTCAAGTATCTGAAAGCCGAGTTCAAGAGTGACAAGGTCAACAGCCTGGTCTCCGAGAGCCAGTTTGCCCTGCTTGGCCCGGCTCGTCCCCAGATGGCGATCTGGCTGGTGGTGGATCAGGGGGAGCGTCGCCTGCTGGCAGATCAATCCAGCGATGGTTGGGCGCAAGCCTTGCGCGAGCAGGCCCAGGCGCTGGGGCTACCCATCAGCATTCCGCTGATGGATCTCGATGACAACATGGCGGTCAGTGCCACCGACGTCTGGGGACGCTTTGCCGACCCGATTTTGCAGGCAAGCCAGCGCTATGGCGCCGAGATGGTGGTGCTGGGCAAGCTGACACCGGAAGGTGACAAGTGGAGCATCGATTGGGGACTCTACGGTCCCAAAGCGGCCGGTGAAGTGACCGAGCTGACCCGTGGCAATAGCACCGGCACTCAGGCCGAAGTGGCGCAAGGGTTTGCCGATACCCTGGCGGCCTGGCTGGTGAAAAACTACGGTGCCCGCATTTCGGGTCCGGCAACCAGCCAGACCCTGGTGGTGGATGGCCTCTCCGAAGTGGACAGCATGATCGCCGTGCAGAAGATGCTGCAGGGGATGGCCAACGTCAGCAAGGTGGCGATCGGCAAGCTGGAGGGAGACCAGGTCACCTTCAACTTTACCCTGCAAGGGGATCAGGCCGAGCTGGTGCGGGCGCTGCAGCTTGAGAGTCGTTTGCGCAAGGTTGACGATAATGGCAGCGGTTTGCGTTACCAATGGTCGCAGCCCTGATTTTATAAGGCTTTTGTAGACCGCCCGGCTTGCCCGGGCGGTTCTCTATCTGCCATTGCGATGGTACACTTAGCCACAAATGTCACAGTCAAAGCCCAACGAGTGAAGCAACCGGCCCAACTGTCTTTAGCCGTACAACTACCGGATGATGAAACCTTCGTCAGTTTTTATCCCGGCAACAATGCTCATCTGATCACCGCTCTCAAAAACGCGGCCATCGGTCAGGGATCGCCTTTCCTCTATTTCTGGGGAGCCAAGGGATCCGGACGCTCTCATCTGCTCCACGCCACCTGTGCCGAGGTCAACGCCCGCGATGCGGCGGCGGCCTATCTCTCCCTCGATCAGTTTGAACAGCTCGACCCCAGCATGCTCGATGCCCTCGAAAGCTTGCCGCTGGTCTGTCTCGACAGCCTTGAGGCGATCGCCGGCAATGCCGTGTGGGAGCGGGCGCTGTTCGATTTCTATAACCGCTGGCAGGAGAAGGGCGAGGGAACGCTGGTGGTCACCGGCTGCAGCGCACCGCGCAAACTGGGGCTGCAGCTGCCGGATCTCGCTTCGCGCCTCGACTGGGGGGTGAGTTTCCATCTCGAAGAGCTGGATGACGAAGGCAAGCTCAGTGCCCTGCAGCTGCGTGCCGAGCTGCGGGGCTTCAAACTGCCCATCGATGTGGGCCGCTTCCTGCTGAACCGACTCTCCCGCGATATGCGCACCCTGCTCACCACTCTCAATCAGCTCGACAATGCCTCATTTCGCGCCAAGCGCAAGCTCACCATCCCCTTTGTTAAAGAGATCCTCGAGCTCTGATCCTCTCGGCGGTGTGCGGTTGTGCACCTGACTTTCGTTTGAGTGGCAGATAAAAAGAAACCCCGGCTTCAGACCGGGGTTTTGCTATTTCAAAGGGCTCTGCCTATCAGTGGAACTGATCTTCTTCGGTGGAGCCGGTCAGTGCGGTGACCGAGGATTGGCCACCCTGAATGACGGTGGTCACCTTGTCGAAGTAACCGGTACCTACCTCCTGCTGGTGGGCCACGAAGGTGTAACCACGGCTGGCGGCGGCAAATTCCGGCTCCTGCACCATCTCGACGTAGTGCTTCATCCCTTCGCCACGGGCGTACTGGTAGGCCAGCTCGTACATGTGGAACCACATGTTGTGGATACCCGCGAGGGTGATGAACTGGTACTTGTAACCCATATCGGAGAGCTCCTGCTGGAAGCGGGCGATGGTGGCATCGTCCAGATTCTTCTTCCAGTTGAAGCTCGGGGAGCAGTTGTAGGCCAGGATGCGATCCGGGAACTTGGCCTTGATTGCTTCGGCAAATTTACGCGCTTCGTCCAGATCCGGCTTGGCGGTTTCACACCACACCATGTCGGCGTAGGGGGCGTAAGCCAGACCGCGAGCGATGGCCTGATCGATACCGGCACGCACCTTGTAGAACCCTTCGGCAGTGCGCTCGCCAGTCAGGAAGTCTGCATCGTACGGGTCGGCGTCGGTGGTCAGCAGGTCAGCGGCGTTGGCGTCGGTACGGGCGATCACCAGGGTGGTGGTGCCGCACACATCGGCTGCCAGACGGGCGGCAACCAGCTTTTGCACCGCTTCCTGAGTCGGTACCAGCACCTTGCCGCCCATATGGCCACACTTCTTGACGGAAGCGAGCTGATCTTCGAAGTGCACGCCAGCGGCGCCCGCTTCAATCATTCCCTTCATCAGTTCGAAGGCGTTCAATACGCCACCGAAACCGGCTTCCGCATCGGCCACGATAGGTAGGAAGTAGTCGATAAAACCCTCGTCCTGCGGCCCGATCTTGTTGGCCCACTGGATCTGGTCGGCACGGGCGAAGGAGTTGTTGATGCGCTCCACCACGGACGGTACAGAGTTGGCCGGGTAGAGGGACTGATCCGGATACATGGTGGAGGACAAGTTGTTATCCGCCGCCACCTGCCAGCCGGAGAGGTAGATCGCCTCGATCCCCGCCTTGGCCTGCTGCACCGCCTGACCACCGGTCAGGGCGCCGAGGCAGTTGACGTAGCCTTTCTTGGCGTCGCCGTGGATCAGGCCCCACAGCTTGTCGGCACCGCGCTGAGCCAGGGTGTGCACCGGCTGCAAGCTGCCGCGCAGGTTCACCACATCTTCGGCGCTGTAGCCGCGCTTGATCCCTTTCCAGCGGGGGTTTTCCGCCCAGTCTTTCTCGATAGCCTGGATCTGTTGCTCACGGGTCAGTGCCATATCAGTTCCCTCTTTCATTGATTTCACGTTTCCATTGACTTGTTATTGGCGAGCCCCGCTGGGGGCCCGTGATTCAGAGCCGCTCGTAACCGGGCAGCGTCAGAAAATCGATCAGGGTGTCGGCGCAGGTGATCTCTTCCATCAGTTCACTCGCCTCGGCAAAGCGTCCTGCTTGCCAGCGTGCGGCGCCCACCTCGGCTTTGACCACCTCCAGCTCCTCGGCCAGCATCTGGCGGAACAGCTCTTTGGTCACCACCTTGCCATTCGACAGGCTCTTGCCGTGGCGGATCCACTGCCAGATGGAGGTACGGGAGATCTCGGCGGTGGCGGCATCTTCCATCAGACCGTAGATGGGGACGCAGCCGTTGCCGTTGATCCAGGCCTCCAGATATTGCAGGGCAACCCGGATATTGGTGCGCATCCCCGCCTCGGTGCGCTCGCCCTCACAGGGTGCCAGCAGGTCGGCGGCGGTGATGGGGGCATCCTGCTCACGCAGCACGCCGAGCTGGTTCTTGGCACCAGCCGCAATGGTGGCATTGAACACCGCCATGGCGGTATCGGCCAGGCCAGGGTGGGCGACCCAGGTGCCATCGTGGCCGTTGTTGGCTTCGCGCTCCTTGTCCGCTTTGACCTTGGCGAAGACCTGCTCGTTGACGGCGGCATCCTTGGCCGGAATAAAGGCCGCCATACCGCCCATCGCCAGCGCTCCGCGCTTGTGGCAGGTCTTGATCAGCAGCCGCGAGTAGGCGGAGAGGAACGGCTTGTCCATGGTCACCACCTGACGATCAGGCAGTACCCGATCCGGATGGTTCTTCAAGGTTTTGATATAGCTGAAGATGTAGTCCCAGCGGCCGCAGTTCAGCGCAACGATGTGATCCTTCATCTGATAGAGCAGCTCATCCATCTCGAATACGGCTGGCAGGGTTTCAATCAGCACGGTGGCCTTAATGGTGCCACGGGGCAGACCGAACTTGTCCTCGGTCCAGGCGAACACCTCGCTCCACCAACGCCCTTCCAGATGGCTCTGCAACTTGGGCACGTAGAAGTAGGGGCCCGAGCCTTTGGCCAGCAGCGCCTGATAGTTGTGCAGGAAGTAGAGGGCAAAATCGAACAGGCCGCCGGGGATGGGTTCGCCATCGAAGGTGACATGTTTTTCCGGCAGGTGCAGACCGCGCACCCGGCAAATGAGGACGGCCGGATTGGGGTTCAGGGTATAAGCCTTACCTTCCGGACTGGTGTAAGAAATGCTGCCGTTGACCGCATCGCGCAGGTTGATTTGGCCCTCGATCACCTTGTTCCAGGCGGGTGCCAGTGAATCCTCGAAATCCGCCATGAACACCTTGACGTTGGCGTTGAGGGCGTTGATCACCATCTTGCGCTCGACCGGGCCTGTGATCTCCACACGGCGGTCTTGCAGGTCGGCAGGAATGCCGCGAATGGTCCAGTCACCTTCACGGATGTGGGCGGTTTCCGGCAGGAAGTCCGGCAGCTCGCCACCATCGATACGGGCCTGACGTGCCACACGTTGTTTCAGCAACTCCCCTCTTTGGGGAGCAAAACGTTCCACCAGTTCGGAGACCAGAGCCACCGCGTCCGGCGTCAGAATTTGCGCGTATTCGGGCAGCATCTCGCCCTGGATGCGAAGGCGGGCGCTGCAGTGGGTCTGAGCCGGTGCCGACATAAGGTTCACTCCTTTGAGAATTACATTTTGAACTTACTAACTACGACTAAAGTCGAATCCCTGTTCCTAAAACGTTCCCGCAACAACGGGATAACACGATTGATAAGGTGCGAAATATTGTTGATTACGTCAACAGTTTTTTTTAAACGCCTGTTTTTTTGATATAGTTAAGTTGATGTTTTTTATTGCTTTATTTGGTTGGTATAAAAACTCTACGCAGATGGTTATGCTCCTGCTTTTTCCCATCTGACAACGGCTAATTTGGGCCGTTACCTTGCCCCTCGCTCTGTAACTTATTACGTAATAAAATTACAAATGCAAAAACAAATCCCGACCTAACTCCAGGCTTTGCCAAAACAGCCGTATAAAGTGCGTTTGAATGTGGCAATGAATGTTTTGCTATTGCTAGATCTAGTTGGTGAACGTGCGTTTTAAACTTGGTGTGGTGATGCAGGCTCTGTTGGCACCAGCGGTTGCAACGATGGAAAGTGAAGCGCAATAACGTAGGTTTGTATCAATTGTCGGGGGGGATGCCGGGGAGGGAAGAGGGAGACGCATTAGTCAATAATACTGCCATCCTTGATAGAATTAGCAGTTTGTCGTTTTTTGCAGATTTCTCGCCAAGGGTGTGAAACTGAGTGTGTTGAACAGGCGATGCCCCAGTGATTGAGCGGCCATCTGGCCGGGCTCAATAGTCATCATCCGGTTCGGCCAGATCGATCACATCCAGCTGAATGACCTGTTCATTTTCGCTTTCGGTGTGGCAAGGGGTGTCGTGAGGAACGGAATAAAGCGTAATGGCGGGTGCGAAATCGGTGTTCTGGTTCATGCCTGGTCCTGTGTTGCACGCAAACCGGACAGTGATCCCTTCACTCGTGTTTCCACCTCCCTGTGTTGTCTACCGGCGGAAAGTTGCGCATCTTAATGAGTTCGGCAAAAAGATTCAAGTGGTTCTGAGTGTTTTTTGTTCTTGGTAGGCTGGCGTTGTCAGGAGGATAAATCGGAGGCAAAAAAATAGCCCAGTCGTTTGACTGGGCTATTCTCGGGGAAAATGGTCGGTGTGAGAGGATTCGAACCTCCGACCCTCTACACCCCATGCAGATGCGCTACCTGGCTGCGCTACACACCGACGGAGTCAGACTCGGCTGACGGGGTGGAAGTCTAATAGCATGGCCAAACGGGTGCAACTCCTTTTTTATCATAGAGATGCTGATTGCTTCTTTATTGCTCAGTCGGGATGCGGCTTGGGTCTGACGTGCAGATTTGGCATAATCGCCGCCCTGTCACCGCGAGCTCTCATGCCTGCTATCTATGGAATTATCTGACAGATGTGGATAGCTGGAATGCAAACAGCACAATTGAACAATATAAAGAGGGGATGGGCGTGAAACCATCAGAGGTCCCAGAGACACCGAGTCAAACCGAGCAGGACGAACAGTGGATGCGCCATGCCATGGCATTGGCCGCCCGGGCCGAAGGGATTGGCGAGATCCCGGTCGGTGCCGTACTGGTGCTGGATGGTCAGGTGGTGGGAGAGGGGTGGAACCGCTCCATCAGCGAACACGATGCCTGTGCCCATGCCGAGGTGATGGCAATCCGGGCTGCGGGCAAGCAGCTGGCGAACTACCGCCTGCTCGACACCACCCTTTATGTGACGCTGGAGCCCTGCTGTATGTGTGCCGGTGCGCTGATCCATAGCCGGGTCAAGCGGGTGGTTTACGGCGCCCGAGATCTCAAGACCGGTGCCGCGGGGTCGGTGTTCGAGATCTTGCAGGACCCGCGCCACAATCACAGAGTCGAGCTGACCGGCGGTGTGCTGGCCGATGCCTGCTCGGCCCAGTTGTCAGCCTTCTTCAAGCGCCGCCGTGCCGAGAAAAAGGCAGCCAAACTGGCGCTGCAACAATCAAACGATACCCTTTCCTGAATCATTCGGGGGCAGCGCAGGCTGCCCTTGCTGATTATCAGCATAAATATCCCTTTATAAACAATATATTACGCTCGCCAGCCTTCGAAGGGATCCCCGCCCATTTTTCCGCTAACAACCTCTGTTAAAGCGTTCTCGATGTAACAAAACTGTCATGCAACCGCCATATAATGCCGCGAAGCCTAGCTTACATTGAGGTCTTGCATGTCATCGGAATCGTTAAACCTGGTCATGGCGGGCAGTAGAAAACGCCGGATCAAGGATAAATTGGCCAAATATGGCGTCACCACAGGCGGAGCCCTGGTACTGGTGGCGCTGCTGCTCATCTTCTTTTATCTGCTCTATGTGGTGAAACCCATCTTCAATGGCGCCTCCATGGAGCCGACCGCCTCGTTTACCCTGCCTGCCGCAGGGAAGACCGCCTGGCTCGGCGTGGAAGAGCAGAACGAGATCGGCTATCGCTTCAGCGATAAAGGGCAGGTCAACTTCTTTGCGGTGCAGGGAGATGACAAAATCAAGGTCGGCCAGTCACTGGGTCAGGCCCAGGTTGCTGGTGACATCACCACGGTAGCGACCCCTGCTCCTGGTCAGCGGCTGATCGCCTACGGCTTTGCCGATGGTAAGGCGCAGGTCGTCCAGCCAGCGTTCAAGGTCTCCTATCCCAACGATGTGCGGGTGATTGAACCCAGCCTGCAATATCCCTTCGGCGAAGAGCCGGTGGTGATCGACCCGCAAGGGAAGGCACTGCAACTGATGGTGTTCGAAGCCACCAAGGACAAGATGGCGACCGCCGCCGTGACCGAAGATGGTCGTGGCGTGATGACGGTGATGAGCGGTGAGGAGAACTTCATCTCCGGGGAGATTGAGTGGAGCAGTGAAAACTACACGATTCCCTCCCTGCCGCGCCATGTGGATCAGATGTTGCTGACCCCCAATCTGCGGATCCTGTTCGTGCGCGAGGGTAATCGCCTCTCCGTCTATGACATTCATAACCTGAGCGAAATCTCCCTGCGCAACGTGTTGGAGATCAATGCCCCCAACGCCAATGTGACCCGGGTTCAGCTGCTCTCCGGCGCCTCTTCACTGCTGGTGGGTAATGACAACGGCGTGATTTCACAGTGGTTCGAAGTGGCGAAGGATGGCAAACGCCAGTTCACCCAAATTCGTGACTTCAAGGGCGATGGCGCGGTAGATCTGCTGACTCCCGAGCACTTTCGCAAAGGCTTCATCAGTGCCGACAAGGACGGCATCATCAGCTTCTTCCACGCCACCGGCGAGACCAAGCTGCTGACCGAGACGGTGGAAGGGGGCGAACTCTCTGCCCTGGCCATCTCCCCCCGTCACAACCTGTTGCTGATGCAGCAAGGGAACAGCTTCAAGCTCTTCTCGGTGGAGAACGAACACCCCGAAGTGACCTGGTCTGCCCTCTGGCAACAGGTGTGGTATGAAGGCTATCCGGAGCCCCAGTATGTGTGGCAATCCACCTCCGCCAGCAACGACTTTGAAGCCAAGCTGAGTTTGGTGCCGCTGGTATTCGGTACGCTGAAAGCCTCTTTTTACGCCATGGTGTTTGCTGTACCGCTCGGCGTGGCTGGTGCCATCTATACCGCCTACTTCATGTCGGCGGGGCTGCGCAAATACGTCAAGCCGACGGTCGAGATCATGGCGGCGCTGCCGACCGTTATCCTGGGCTTCCTGGCGGGTCTGTGGCTCGCGCCGATCATCGAGGGTGCCTTGCCCGGGGTGATCCTGCTGCTGGTATTGCTGCCGATGGGGATGCTGCTGACTGCACTGCTCTGGAACTATCTGCCGGAGCGCGGCAAGTCCTTGCTGCCGGAGGGGTGGCACGCCATCCTGCTGATCCCGGTGCTGCTGCTGATTGGCTGGGGTGCCTTCGCCCTGAGCCCGCTCATCGAGAACGCCTTTATGCACGGTGATTCGCGCATCTGGCTGACTCACGAAATGGGCATCAAGTTTGACCAGCGCAACTCGCTGGTGGTCGGTATCGCCATGGGCTTTGCGGTCATCCCCACCATCTTCTCCATCGCTGAAGATGCGGTCTTCTCGGTGCCCAAGCACCTGACCCAAGGCTCGCTGGCGCTGGGGGCCACCCCGTGGCAGACCCTGAGCCGGGTGGTGATCCTCACCGCGAGCCCGGGCATCTTCTCTGCGGTGATGATGGGCCTCGGCCGCGCCGTGGGCGAGACCATGATCGTGCTGATGGCTACCGGCAACACCCCCATCATGGACTTCTCCATGTTCCAGGGGCTGCGCACCCTCGCCGCCAACATCGCGGTGGAGATGCCGGAATCGGAAGTGGGCAGCTCCCACTATCGGGTACTGTTCCTCGCGGCCTTCGTCCTGTTTGTGTTCACCTTTTTGTTCAACACCCTGGCCGAATTTGTCCGTCAGCGGTTGCGTGAAAAATACAGCTCGATGTAAGGGGCGACTCTGTAATGGACAAGGAATCGACAATGGGTAAGTGGTTTAAATCAGGGGCCCCCTGGATCTGGATGACCGGCGGTGCCGTCAGCCTGAGTCTGGTGGCGGTACTGGGTCTGCTGCTGCTGATCGGCTGGCGTGGTCTGGTCTACTTCTGGCCGCACCCCATCTATGAGTGGCAGCTGGAAGACGCCAGCGGCAACAAGAGCGTACTGATCGGCGAAATCAACGATCGCGAGCAGGTTCCGGTGGAGCGACTGCGCGCCGCAGGTCTGGCGCTGGAAGGGGAAGAGCGCGAGCTGCTGACCCGCTATCTGGTCAAGACCGGCAACCGCGAGTTTGTTGACCTCGATTTTCGCTGGGTGCTGGAGACGGACATCAAGTCCCAGAGCCAGCCAGCCGAGCTGGCCATGGTTGAGCGTGCCACCAACGGCAACTTCTATGGCTATATCGTTGGGGTGAAAGAGGATGGCCGCGAGCTCACCTCTGATCTGCATCCTGCCCTGCAGCGGGTGCTGGCGCGAGCCAATGCCCTTTCAGAACAGGCCAACGATCTGCAAAAAGGGGACATCGGCAGCATCAACTATCAACTGGAGCGGCTGCGCCTGAAAGAGCGCAAGGCCGAGCTGGATGACAAGCTGACTGATCAGCTCAAAGCCGAACTGGCCAGCGAGCGTCAGGCCCTCAACGATCGCTATCAGGTGCTGGAAAAAGAGCTCTTCTCACTGCGTAGCCAAGCGGACCGCGACGCCATCACCGTCAAGGATATGCGTGGCGAGTTGGTGACCATGCCGATGTCCAAGGTACTGGATGTGGTATGGCCCAACGACATGAGCCTGCTGGCCAAGGTGGGTCACTGGTTCCACCAGATCGGTAAGTTCGTCTCTGACGATCCCCGTGAAGCCAACACCGAGGGTGGGGTGTTCCCGGCCATCTTCGGCACCGTCTTCATGGTGTTCCTGATGGCGATCATCGTGACCCCGCTGGGGGTGGTAGCGGCAGTCTACCTGCACGAATATGCGGGCAAGAACAGCCTGACCAAGATCATCCGCATCGCGGTGATCAACCTGGCGGGCGTGCCCTCCATCGTCTACGGCGTGTTTGGTCTGGGCTTCTTCGTCTACACTCTCGGCGGTTCGTTAGACCAGCTGTTCTACCCGGAAGCGCTGCCGAGCCCGACCTTTGGTTCACCCGGCGTGATCTGGTCGGCGCTGACCCTGGCCATCCTGACCCTGCCGGTGGTGATTGTCTCCACCGAAGAGGGGTTGGCGCGGATCCCGAGCACCATCCGTCAGGGCTCGCTGGCACTGGGCGCGACCCAAGCCGAAACCCTCTGGCGCATCGTGCTGCCGATGGCGAGCCCGGCCATCATGACCGGCCTTATTCTGGCGATTGCCCGTGCAGCCGGTGAAGTGGCGCCGCTGATGCTGGTGGGGGTGGTAAAACTGGCACCGACCCTGCCGATGGATGGCAACTTCCCGTATCTGCATGTGGAGCGCAAGTTCATGCACCTGGGATTCCACATCTATGACGTCGGCTTCCAGAGCCCCAACGTCGAGGCGGCCCGCCCGCTGGTCTACGCCACCTCCTTCCTGCTGGTGACGGTGATCGTGGGTCTGAACCTGACCGCTATCGGTATTCGTAACCACTTGCGCGAGAAATTCCGGTCGCTGGAGCATTAATCCGGCGCCGCTTGAGTGATACAAGAGTGAGATAACAGAGGGGCGGCCGAGCGCGAGCCGCCATCTCTCTGCACCAATACGTGAGGGGCGCCGGCAGCAGTCCGGCCACTCCAGATTGATTTTGAGGTAACAGATGATCAACGTAACGACCACGTCTACCCAGCACACCGCGCTGGACCTGCTCAACCTGACCCCGGAGCAGACCGCGCTGGAGGTGAAGGGTCTCAACCTGTACTACGGCAGCAAGCAGGCGCTGTTCAACGTCAACATGAAGATCCCCAAAGGGCAGGTGACCGCCTTTATCGGCCCGTCAGGCTGTGGCAAATCGACCCTGCTGCGCTGCATCAACCGGATGAACGATCTGGTGGAGATCTGCCGCATCGAGGGGGAAATCCAGCTGCACGGCCACAACATCTATGACAAGAGCGTCGATGTTTCCGCCCTGCGTCGTCAGGTGGGCATGGTGTTCCAGCGCCCGAACCCGTTTCCCAAGTCCATCTACGAGAACGTGGTCTATGGTCTGCGCCTGCAGGGGATCAACGATCGTCGCACTCTGGATGAAGCGGCCGAGCGCTCCCTGCGCGGTGCGGCCTTGTGGGACGAGGTGAAGGATCGTCTGCATGACAACGCCTTCGGTCTCTCCGGTGGTCAGCAGCAGCGTCTGGTGATCGCCCGTGCCATCGCCATCGAGCCGGAAGTGTTGCTGCTCGATGAACCGACCTCGGCGCTCGACCCCATCTCCACCCTCACCATCGAGGAGCTGATCAACGAGCTCAAGAGCCAGTTCACCGTGGTGATCGTGACCCACAACATGCAACAGGCTGCGCGCGTGTCGGATCAGACTGCCTTCATGTATATGGGCGAGCTTATCGAGTACTCGGATACCAACACCATTTTCACCACCCCGGCCAAGAAAAAGACCGAAGATTACATTACCGGTCGTTACGGCTAAGGAGAGGAGAGGATGAATCTCAGCAAACAGATTGGCAGTCGGTTCAACGGCTAAGGCATAATCGGAGCAATCAAGGATTATTTGTATGGACAATATGAACCTCAATAAACACATCTCCGGTCAGTTCAATGCCGAGCTAGAGAGCGTGCGCAACCAGGTGCTGGTGATGGGCGGTCTGGTAGAGCAGCAACTCACCGACGCCATCGCGGCGATCCACGATCAGGATCTCGATGCGGCGCGTAAAATCGTGGCCAACGACCACAAGGTCAACGCGATGGAAGTGGCGATTGACGAGGAGTGCACCCGCATCATCGCCAAGCGTCAGCCGACTGCCTCCGACCTGCGACTGGTGATGGCCATCATCAAGACCATCACCGATCTGGAGCGCATTGGCGACGTGGCCGACAAGATCGCCCGCATGCTGACCGACAACGCCAACAAGCCGCAGCCGCCGCTGGTGTCGCTGGAGAACATGGGCCGTCGCACCATCAAGATGCTGCACGATGTGCTCGACGCCTTCGCCCGTATGGATCTGGATGCGGCGCTGGCGGTCTACAAGGAAGATGACAAGGTAGACCGTGAGTACGAGTCCATCATTCGCGAGCTGATGACCTATATGATGGAAGATCCCCGCACCATCCCCCAGGTTCTCAACGTGCTGTGGGCGGCGCGGGCCATCGAGCGGGTTGGCGATCGTTGCCAGCACATCTGCGAGTACATCGTCTACTACGTGAAAGGCAAGGATGTGCGCCATACCAAGGCGGACGATCTGGGCACCTTGCTGGGCAAGGGCTAACCGGAAGTGAATAAAAAGGCGCGTGAAGCGCCTTTTTTGTTGCATAACTGGTCGGAGTAAGATAAAGCCCCCAACTGGCTGTTTTCTGATAGAATACTCCCCTGTGTGAGTCCCGGATGGGCTCACGGTCCGGTCTCCCGGGCCCAGTTTGCCGTCTTGTGCTAAGGCGGGTGTAGCAATAGGTTAATCATGAGTTTTGCCGATAGTTTGTTCTTTTTAATGCTGCTGGTTGGCGGCAGTGTGTTCTTCTCCCTCTCCGAGATCTCTCTCGCCGCGTCTCGCAAAATCAAATTGCAGGTGATGGCAGATGAAGGTAATCGCCAGGCCGAAAAGGTGCTGGCCCTGCAGGCCCAGCCGGGCAACTTTTTCACCGTGGTGCAGATTGGCCTCAATACCGTCGCCATTCTGGGCGGTATCCTGGGTGAGTCTGCCCTCAACCCCGCCATCAAGGGGATTGTCTCCCAGTTCTACCAAGGGCCCTGGCTTGGCGAGATCAGCTCCGGTGCCTCCTTCGTGTTCGTCACCGGCATGTTTATCCTGATCGCCGATCTGATGCCCAAGCGTCTGGCTATGACCATGCCCGAGCAGATTGCCGTGGTGGTGGTGCGCCCCATGCTCTTCTTCGTCACCGTGCTGATGCCGCTGGTGTGGGTCTTCAACGGATTGGCCAACTCCCTGTTCCGTCTGATGCGCGTCTCCACGGTGCGTAACGACGAGATCACCTCCGACGATATCTATGCGGTGATGGATGCCGGTGCCGAGGCGGGGGTTATCCAGCGCGAGGAGCATCAGCTCATCGAGAACGTGTTCGAGTTGCAGTCCCTTGGTGTCACCTCTGCCATGACGGCCCGCGAGAGCCTTATCTACTTCACCCTGCAAGAGAGCGAAGAGAGCATCAAGGCGAAGATCGCCGAGCATCCCCACAACAAGTTTCTGGTCTGTGACCACAACCTCGACAGCATCAAGGGCTTTGTCGATGCAAAAGAGCTGCTGATCCGCGTTATCGGTGGCCAGAGCATCGACCTTATCGGTGGCAATCTGGTGCAGAACGTCATCATCATCCCCGATACCCTGAACCTCTATGAGGCGATGGAGTACTTCAAGAATCATCGTGGTGACTTTGCCGTGGTGATGAACGAGTACGCGCTGGTGGTGGGGATTGTCACCATGAACGACCTGATGAGTACCGTCATGGGTGAGTGGGCCACCCACGTGGTGGAAGAGCAGATCGTCCAGCGCGACGAGAACTCCTGGCTGGTGGACGGGGTCACCCCCATCTCCGACGTGATGCGCGCCTTCGATATCGAAGAGTTTCCCGAGAACCAGAACTACGAGACCATCGCCGGCTTTATCATGTATATGCTGCGCAAGATCCCCAAGCGCACTGACTCGGTCAAATACGCCGGTTACAAGTTCGAAGTGGTCGATATCGACAGTTACAAGATTGATCAGCTGCTGGTTACCCGGGTCGAACCGGCTGTGGCCGAGAAGCCAGCTCAGGAATCGTAAAAGGAGCGACATAAGAGTCATGAAGATGCAGTCTCATTCCCGTGCGCTGGCCTGTGTCGCGCTCGCCCTGGCACTGGGTGCCTGTAGCCAGAGTGCGCCGCGCAAAGCCACAGTGGCTGCCAAGCCGGTTGCCCCCAAGCCTGCCGTGGTGGTGCCGCAGCCGGATCCCGACGCGGTGGTGCAAAGCGGCATGGTCGAGCCGAGCCCGGTCTTTGATGAGCAGTACCACGGCCCGGATCAGGGGTCGCTGGAGTCGGTGACCGCCCTGTTTGCCCGTGGTTACATCGAGTCCGCCATGCGCGAGACCATGCTGGCGGCGGTGCACAACGACTATCCGCTGCTCGGCATGCGGGATGTGCGGTTGACCGATCCGGTCTCCAAATTCCTCACCTCCGAGCATGCGGCCACCACGGCCCATGACTACCTCTATGCAGGTGTACAGCGTCGCCTCGGTCGTCCGCTCAGCCCTGCCCAGTGGGAGCAGATCTGGCGCGGTTTGCCACAGCAGGGTCGGGTCTCCGACTGGGTCAAGCAGATCAAGCGAGTGCTGGCCGGGCGTTAAGTCGCCAGCGGATCAAGATAGTGATGAGGCCACCTTCGGGTGGCCTCTTGCATTTCTGCATTTACATCGCCGGTCGCATGCTGATTTCTGTTGATACTGATTGCCGCCCGTGGCACTTTGTTTTATCTTATTTTGGCCATCTAAACATCCATATGTTTTTATGGCTGTATAATAAAAGGCTTCACAGGATGAAGCAGGACGATCTGCAGCGATTCGATGCGAAACCGCAGATCAACAAAACAAACAGATAAATACGCAAATAAACAACGCACATAACAAAGAGACACGACAGATGGAAACCAGGGAATTGTGGGTGCTGGATGGGGGCATGGGGCGCGAGCTGGCACGGCGGGGGGCACCGTTTCGTCAACCCGAGTGGTCGGCGCTGGCCTTGATAGAGGCGCCAGAGACGGTGCGTGACGTGCATCAGGCCTATGTGGCGAGCGGGGCCAGGGTCATAACCACCAACAGCTATGCGCTGGTGCCGTTTCATATCGGCGATGAGCGTTTCTTTGCCGACGGGGAGGGGCTGGCAGCACTTGCTGGTCAACTGGCCCGCGAAGTGGCTGACGAGCAGAAGGGTGCCGTGCAGGTGGCGGGTTCTCTGCCACCGCTGTTTGGCTCCTACCGTGCCGACCTGTTCAAGGCGGACCGGGTGAACGAGCTGGCCACGCCGCTTATCCGGGCGCTATCCCCTTATGTGGATATCTGGCTGGCCGAGACCATGAGCCTGATTGCCGAGCCACTGGCCCTGAAAGCGCTGTTGCCTGACGATGGCAAGCCGTTCTGGGTCTCCTTCACGCTGGAAGATGAGGCGCCGGGCAACGAGCCGCGACTGCGCTCCGGCGAACGGGTGGCCGATGCGGTGACCTCGCTGGTGGCGGCTGGAGTCGATGCCATCCTGTTCAACTGCTGTCAGCCCGAGGTGATCGAGGGGGCCCTCGAGGTTGCTCGCGCCCGATTGCAGGCGCTGGGCCGCGCAGACATTCGCCTCGGTGCCTATGCCAACGCCTTCCCGCCGCAACCCAAAGAGGCCACCGCCAATGATGGGCTGGACGAGATCCGCGCCGATCTGGGGCCGCTGGATTACCTTGGCTGGGCCGAGCGCTGGCGCGCAGCCGGGGCGAACCTAATCGGCGGTTGCTGCGGCATCGGCCCCGAGCATATTCAGGCGCTGAGCCGCCGGTTGCGCTAAGGAGCTTCCATGAAAGAGAACAAGATTGGGCTCTGGTCACTCACCGCGCTGGTGTTCAGCTCCATGGTGGGGGCGGGGATTTTCAGCCTGCCCCAGAACATGGCCGAGGTGGCAGGCGCACGCGCCGTGCTGATCGGCTGGGGCGTGACGGGGGGGGGCATCCTGGCGCTCGCCATGAGTTTTCTCTATCTGTCGCGGTTAAGGCCGGACCTTGACGGCGGCATCTACAGCTACGCCCGCGCCGGTTTTGGCGATCTGGTGGGCTTTTTCTCCGCCTGGGGCTATTGGCTCTGCGCCACCATCGGCGTGGTGGGCTATCTGGTCATCGCCTTTGCGGCGCTGGGCAGCTTTATCGATACCCCCGAGCAGATCTGGTTTGGTGATGGCAATACCCTGGCGGCGTTTGTCGGTGAGTCCTGCATCCTCTGGGCGGTGCACCTGCTGGTGGCCCGTGGTGTGCAGCAGGCGGCGCTGTTCAATCTGGTGGCGACCTTGGCCAAAAGCCTGCCGCTGCTGCTGTTTATCCTGTTTGCCTGCTACTGGTTCGACCCGGTCACCTTCGCGGCGGATCAGCAGGGCAGCACCCTGGCGGTGCCGGTCTCCGAGCAGGTGCGCAATACCATGCTGATCACTCTCTGGGTCTTCACCGGTATTGAGGGGGCTGCGGTGCTGTCGGCCCGCGCCAGAAACCGGCGGGATGTGGGCACGGCCACTGTGCTTGGTGTGGTGCTGGCGCTGCTGCTCTATGTGCTTATCTCGGTGCTGGCACTGGGGATATTGAGTCGGCCTGAACTCGCGGCCCTGCCCAACCCCTCGATGGCAGGGCTGATGGCCCAGATGACCGGCTCCTGGGGCAAGCTGCTTATCAGTGTCGGCCTTATCGTCTCGGTGCTCGCCTCCTATGTGAGCTGGACCCTGTTCTCGGCCGAGGTGCCGTTCAGCGCGGCCCGACACGGCGCCTTTCCTGCCATCTTCCGGCGCCAGAACCGCAACGGGACGCCTATAGCATCGCTCTGGCTCACCAGTCTGACGGTGCAGACATGCCTGCTGCTGGTGTGGTTGCTCGGCAAGGGCTACACCAGCCTGCTGCTTATCTCTACCTCGATGATCCTGGTGCCCTACCTGCTGATCGGCCTGTTTTTGCTCAAGCTCTTGTTCAGCAGGAAGGGGGAGAGCGGGCAGGGCCAAGGCCTGATGCGGGCGGTGGCACTGGTGTCGAGCGGTTACGGCTTCTGGCTGCTCTATGCCGCCGGGGTGGAGTATCTGCTGCTGTCGCTTCTGCTCTACGGGCCGGGTCTGCTGCTGTTTCTCTACAGTCGCCGTCAGCTGGGCACAGATCTTTGCCTGAGTGGCCGCGAGCGGCTGTTGGCCGGAGTAACCTTGCTGAGCCTGATCCCCGCCGTCTGGTCGTTCGCCCATCTCTGATATCGAAGATGTGACTGACCATAAAACAGAGCGCCACCGTGGCGCTCTCTTTGTTATCAGGGACTGGTTATCTGGGGCTTGCTATCCGGGAGTTGCTATTCGGGGCGAAGGCTCAGCGGCTGGCAGGCCCAGCCGGTTTGCCAAACAGCACCGCGAGCTTTTGTCGCCAGGGTAGGCCACGGGCGTCATGCAGCATGTCGCGCCACTCGTGGAAGGTGAGGGTGAGGGGGTTGAAGCTGTGGATCGGCTTGGTGATGCCGAAGCGGCATGGCTCGGCCGGATCTTCTTCGACAAAGGTGCCGAACAGCCGATCCCAGATGATCAGCACCCCGGCGAAGTTGCGGTCTATGTACTTGGCGTTGCTGGCGTGGTGCACCCTGTGGTGGGAGGGGGTGTTGAAGATCCACTCCAGCCAGCCGAGCTTGCCCACCACCTGGGTGTGGACGAAAAACTGAAAACCCAGGCTCAGCAGCACGGTGGCGACCACCGCCTCGGGCGGGAAGCCGATGACAATCATCGGGATCCAGAACAGCCACATGCCGGAGATGGGATACATCAGGCTCTGGCGAAAGGCGGTGGAGAGGTTGAGTCGCTCCGAGCTGTGGTGCACCACGTGGGAGGCCCACAGCCAGCGAACATGGTGGCTGGTGAAATGGAACAGCCAGTAACAGAGATCCTGCAACAGGAACAGCAGTAGCACACTCCAGAGATTCAGCTCGATATCGAACAGTCGCCAGCCCCAGAGGGTGTCATACAGATAAGCAATGGCGATGGCCGCCAGCGCATCACCCCCTTGGTGCATCAGGGCCAGCGCGGCGTTGGCCAGCAGATCTTTCCACTGGTAGGTGGCAGTGGGAAAGGCCGCGCCATGTTTGCGCAGATAGAGCATCTCCCAGCCGATAAAGGCCAGAAAAACCGGGGAGAGGTAGAGCAAAAGCAGTTGCACATCCATATGCGGCCATCCATTCAGAGCAATTGTTCTTCAGCATAAAGGATGAAAGCAATATTTCATTAACATTTTCTAGCCATCTTGCCCGATGGCTTTGGCGGGTTTGCAGTGAGGCCGCAATTCAATCTGATGGATGGTGACCGCTGACTATGCTTGATGCAGATTGACCGTCAGAGGATTGGGCGATGCGTGTCTGTGTTTATCTGTTGCTGGGATTTTGCCTGCTGGCCCAGGCCAAAACCCGTGTTGAAATTTTGGCCGATGCCAACTATCCCCCCTACTCCTGGCAGGAGGGGGGAGGAGGTCAGGGGGATCTATGCCGATATTATCCGCGAGGTGACCACCCACATGAGTAGTTATGAGGTGGTGCTCAAGCCCATGCCCTGGCGGCGCGGTCTGAGCATGGTGGAACAGGGCAGCGCCTTCGCCATCTTTCCGCCTTACTACCAGCCCGACAGTCGTCCCTGGATGTGGCCTTACTCCCAACCGATGCTCGACGAGGAGCTGGTGGTGATGTGCGGCGCCAGTGTTGCGGTCAATACCCCGCAGGCCAGGTTTCCGCTCGACTATCACGGTTTGCGCTTTGGTATGAACGCCGGCTTTGCTGTCGGCGGAGATGCCTTCTGGCAGGCGGTGAAGGAGAAGCAGATCGACGTGGAGGAGGTGAAAAGCAATCGGGAGAACCTGCTCAAGATTGTCCGCGGTCGGGTCGATTGCACCATCAATGACCGCCTTTCCCTGCTTTATGAACTGCTGAACATGATCAAGGGAGAACAACTGGCGGTGGCCGATATGTCTCTGCTCAAACAGGGGCCGGTGCTCAGCAAGGAGCAGGGGGTCCTCGGCTATAGCCGCAAGGGGGAGTATCCCTACAAACAGGCCTTTATCGACCAGTTTGACAAAGAGCTCTATCAGCTCAAGAAACGTGACGGGGTGAAAGTGATCGTGGAGCGCTATCTGGGAAAGTCCCCGCGCTGAGCCGATGAGATGGGGACTCGGGTTCAGCTGGGTTGAGTCTGCTCCAGCGTCAAGTACAAAAAGAGGGACCCTGCGGTCCCTCTTCGTTTATCCAGCAGAGCGTGTTGGCTACAGCACCTGACTCAGGAACTGGCGCAGACGCGGGGAGGGGGGATTGTCGAAGAAATCGGCCGGTTTTTCATCCACCAGCAGTTCGCCACTCTCCATAAAGAGCACCCGATCCGCTACTTCGCGGGCAAAGCCCATCTCGTGGGTCACCACCACCATGGTCATCCCCTCGCGAGCCAGCCCCTTCATCACATCCAGCACTTCCCCCACCATTTCGGGGTCCAGCGCACTGGTGGGCTCGTCAAACAGCATGATGCGCGGCTGCATGGCGAGTGCGCGGGCGATGGCCACCCGCTGTTGCTGACCGCCGGAGAGTTGGGAGGGATAGCTGGCCGCTTTCACCGACAGCCCCACTTTCAGCAGCAGCGCCTTGGCTCTGTCTTCGGCCTCACGGCGCGACAGGCCACGCACCTTCTGCGGAGCGAGGCAGATGTTATCCAGCACCGTCAGGTGGGGGAAGAGGTTGAAGGACTGGAACACCATGCCCACCTCTTCCCGCAGCTTGTTGACATCGCCCGGCTCGGTCAGGCAGATGCCGTCGACCACGATATTGCCGTCGTTGATGGTCTCCAGCTGGTTAAGGGTGCGCAGGAAGGTGGATTTGCCCGAGCCGCTGGGGCCGACGATCACCACCACTTCCCCTTCGGCGACCTGGGTGCTGACATTTTTCAGGGCATGCACTTCGCTACCGTAGAACTTCTCTACGCCGGTCGCTTTGATGATGGGATCAGTTGCTTTTCGCATATTTTACCTCGAGACGGCGTACCAGGAAGGAGAGGGTGCCGGTGAGCACCAGATAAAGCAGGGCCACGGTGAACCATACCTCGAACGGGCTGAAGGTGGAGCTCACCACCTCGCGCCCCGCCTTGGTCAGATCGGTGATGGAGATGACCGAGACCAGCGAGGAGTCCTTGATGAGGTTGATGAATTGGCCTGCCAGCGGTGGCAGCACCCGCTTGAACGCCTGCGGCAGGATGACATAGCGCATGGTCTGGGCGGAGGTCATACCCAGGCTGCGGCCCGCCTCCATCTGCCCCTTGTGGATGGAGCTGATACCGGCGCGGACGATTTCCGCCACATAGGCGCCGGTAAAGACCGCCAGCGCGGCGACCCCGGCGGTGAAGCGGTCGAGGTTCAGCACGGTGCCGATAAAGAAGTAGACAATAAAGATCTGCACCAGCAGCGGCGTGCCGCGGATGAGCTCAACGTAGGTGACCGCCAGATTGCGCAGTGCGGGATTGGGGGATAGTCGGGCCAGCCCGGCCAGGGTGCCGAGCAGGATGGCGAAGATGCCCGCCACCAGCGAGAGTTTGACGGTGACCCAGACGCCCCAGGCGATGGGGCCTGCAGTCCAGCTCAGTTGGGTGTCGAGGGTATCGCCACGAAAAACGGTATCCCCTTCGGCGACTTGTACGCCGGTACTGGCAATGGCTTGCCGCACATTGGGGTCGAGATCGTCTTGCAGGAACAGCTTGCCCTTCTCGGCCTCGCTGGTGCCCGCCATCACGGTGCCGTCAAATTCGGCGAGATTCTTCTGCTCCGCCTGATAGGCGATGTATTGGGGAATGCGTTCCCAGCGCCAGGTGTAATCCACTGACTGGACAGCCTTGTAGATGCCGAATACGGCAACCAGCAGCATCAGCAGGAAAACCCCATGCCAGAGTAGCTGATTGGGTTGTTTTTCCATCTGTCTTGTCGGTTTGGGTGTGTGCACAGTCACAACCTCTTCTCGTTATTGTGTGGGGAGCTGCGTGGTGCAGGGGCGGCATGTGCCGCCCCCCGGAGGTTATTTGAGCTGATTCAGCCAGGCGTTGGATTCGAACCACTTCTTGTAGAGACGGTCGTAGCTGCCATCGCCCTTGATCTGGCGCAGGTAGTTGTTGAACCAGTTGAGGGTGTCCTGATCCCCTTTGCGGATGGCCCAGGCCAGCGGCTCGAAGGTGAACGGCTTGTCGAGGTGCACCACGGCGCCCTGATTCTGGGAGGCGAAAATAGCGTTGTAGGGCAGGTCATAGACGAACGCATCGACCTTGCCGTTGATCACTTCCAGCTTGGCGTCATCCTGGGTTTCAAACTGCAGCAGGGTGGCTTTGGGGATCAGGCGCTTGACTGCCTGCTCGCCGGTGGTGCCGAGCTTGACCGCGATCTTGTATTTCGGGTCGTTGAGGTCGGTGAAGGATTTGATTTCGCCCGCCTTCTCTTTGCGCAGGACTATGGTCTGGCCGACCACGATGTAGGGATCGGCGAAGTTGACCCGCAGGTTGCGCTGGGGCGTGACGGTCATGCCGCCCATGATGACGTCGAACTTGTTGGTCAGCAGCGCCGGAATGATGCCATCCCAGGCGGTGTTGACGAACTCGACCTTCACGCCCATCTCTTTGGCGACCATCTTGGCGAGATCCACATCAAAGCCGATGTACTGGCCCTGCTTGTTGGTCATCTCGAAGGGTTGATAACCGGCGTCGAAGCCGACTCGCAGCACGCCGCGTTCGAGCACGGCATCCAGGGTGGAAGTAGGGGCTGGGGTCGGGGCCGCCGTGGCGATCCCGCAAAACAGCAGGGTAGAAAGAATCAGTTTTTTGATCATAAGTGACGTCTCTGTCGGTGGTGTGTTCGGCCTTGAACCTGATCCCGTGCGACTCCGTGGCACAAGAGACTGCTGCATCCGGCAACAGGCAAGACAGGATGAATGTCTTGAGCGGGACAAAAGCCCCATATGAGATGCTATGAATAGTGATTGAGTGAAAAATGTACCAAAAACAGATTGTGTCAGAAGACTCAACAGGTTAGAGACATTTATTGCTCATGGCTTCATTCATAAAATCACACGAAAACAACATATCTATCTAATTGAGTGGGTTCAAGCCCAAATTATCCCCAAGACATTTTGTTACAAAGCCAGGGTGCCGCTTGCAGCTCTCATTGTGCTATTGGGCTCCGTAAGAGGCTTTTATGGGGCTGATACGAATACGCATTGGTGGGATATCACACGCATTGCTCTGTTTGTCAGCAAACGAACGGGCTTTATTGTGAAAACCATCAAGTCGCACTGGGTCTTGGCAAACGCTTCTCATATACTCAGTTACCCTCTCTGCATGGCTTTGGTATGGACGCCTCACTACTGCTCAAGCTGGATATTTTTACCTTGATGATCATGGCCTTGTGTGGCTATTGTCTCGGTTTCCTCACTCTTACCATCATTCGCGTTACCCACAACGATATTCCCGGCGTCGGGGTCTGGTGGTGGTCCAGTCTGTTTGCCATGCTGGGTCAGGCGGGATTTGCCAGTCTGCTGCTGACACCTACCCCCTATGGCTCCTGGGTGGGCAATGTGTTCCTGATTTTTCATGTGTCGTTGCTGCTGGTCGCCCAGCGTTGTTTCTTCCGTCAATCGCCGGGCTGGCCTGTCTGCTGGGGATTCATCCTGCTGTTTGCAGCCATCATGACCTGGTCGGTCGCCATCGATGGCCGGATTGCGGTGCGGGTGATGATCAGCAGCGCCACTTTCCTCATGCTCAGTTCGCTCATCATCTGGCAGCTCTGGCGTCACGGTCGACCCGATTATCAGGTGGCGGTCTGGGTGCTGATTGGCCTCAATCTGGTGCTGATCGCCATGACCCTGATGCGGATGTTTACCGTGTGGGGCGAGGTGATCGAAAGCCCGTTCCAGCGTCAGCTGTTCAACGTGTTGCCCTATGTTTCCATGCTGGTGGGTAGCTCCATGCTCACCTTCGGGGTGCTGCTGCTCTGCAACCAGCACCGGGCGCTGGAGCTGCGCTATCAGGCCAGTCATGACCCGCTGACTGGGTTACTCAATCGCCGTGGTTTTATGGAGCGTCTGGCCCGGGGGCGCCCTGCACAGCAGGGCGCGCTGGTGGTGCTCGATCTGGATGACTTCAAGCAGATCAACGATCGGCATGGTCATGAGGTGGGGGATCGGGTACTGGAGCGGGTCGGGTTGTCACTGCGCGAGCTGGAGGGGGTATTGGCGGGCCGCTTTGGGGGCGAGGAGTTTGTGCTGTTGTTTCGCCATGTCACTGCAGACGAGGCGATCGCCCGTTGTCAGTCACTGCGGGTTCAGCTTGCGGCCAGCGAGGTAGAGGGGATCCATATCACCGTCAGCATGGGTATTGCTCACTGGCAGGGGGAGTGGCACTTTGACAGCCTGTTCAGCCGTGCGGATGACGCTCTCTATCGGGCCAAGCGGGAAGGAAAGAACCGGGTCTGTCAGGCTGCCTGATGCAGGAATAGGTTCAGGAATAAAATCAGGGCGAGGTGATCCGCGCCCTGGCTGTTTCTGTTTGCCGGATATAGCTTGTCAGCTGCCACCCGCTAATCTGCATTCGCTTGAGCGGCTCTCGGTGCCTGCGCCTTGAGGAAGGGGAGCAGCAGCAGAGCCGAGACGCCCGCCGCCACCGAGATCACCACGAAGAAGCCGTTCCAGTGCCAGATCTCCATCACCTTGGCCAGCGGATAGCCCGACAGCGCTGCTCCCATATAGGCAAAGAGGCCGACAAAGCCGGTGGCCGCCCCCGCCGAGTTTTTGTGGGAGCACTCCGCCGCCGCCATGCCGATCAGCATCTGGGGGCCAAACACGAAAAAGCCGATGGTAAAGAAGCAGGCCGCCTGCATCACATAGCTGAAGAAGGGCATCAGCCAGAGCGACCCCACCGCCAGCAGGATCCCCACCGCAAAGATGAGGTTCATCGGGCCACGGTTGCCGTTGAACAGCTTGTCCGATCCCCAGCCCGCCACCAGCGCACCGATAAAGCCTCCCACCTCGAACATGGAGATGGCCGAGTTGGCGCTCATCAGATTGAAGCCGCGCTGCTCGGTCATGTAGAGATTGCCCCAGTCATTGATGGCGGTGCGTACCACATAGACCAGTACGTAACAGCAGGCGAGCAGCCAGATATAGGGGTTGCCCAACACATACTTGCGCAGGATCTGGCGGTGGGAGAGCCCCGCATCCTGAGTCTGCTGGGCCAGCTCCATGGCGTCCTTGCGCCACTCGCCCACCGTTGGCAATCCCATGGCACTCGGGGTATCCCGCAGTCGCCAGCAGAGGAACAATCCCGCGATGATGGCGATAAGGCCGGGCACTATCATGCCGTAGCGCCAACCATGTTGCAGAGCAATGGTGCTGACGATAAGGGGAATGAGCGCGCCGCCGACGTTGTGGGCGGTGTTCCAGGCCGACCACCAGACCCCGCGCTCGGTGCGCGAATACCAGCTGGTGAGCAGCTTGGAGCAGGGGGGCCAGCCCCAGCCCTGGAAGAAGGCGTTGGCGACCCAGAGGGCGGAAAACATCCAGAGTGCCGACGAGAGGCCGAACAGTATGTTGATAACGCCGGTGGCCATCAGCCCGACACCCATAAAGTAGCGCGGGTTGGCGCGGTCACTGATGATGCCGGAGAAGAACTTGGAGCAGCCGTAGGTGATGTAGAACAGGGTCCAGAGCATGCCGATATCGGACTTGTCCAGCATGCCGCTCGCCAGCATGTCCGGCATGGCGAAGTTGAAGCTCTTGCGGGTGAAGTAGAAGACCGCGTAGCCCAGATACATGGTCAGCAGCAGGTGCAGCCGCCAATGGCGATAGGTGGCGTCGATCTCGGCCTGATCCCGGATAAGGGGCTGCGGCGGCGCGCTTCTCATAAAACTCAGCACAGGCAGGCCCTCTGGTGGTGATTAGCCATGACCCTCCTCCCGTCTGCGACTGGGCAGGTTGACCGTCAGCTGGGTGCCGTGGATGCAGGAGAGTTGCAGACTGCCCCCGAGCGCCTGTACCCGCTCGCGAATGCCGAGCAGGCCATAGCCCTGTTGCGGGCGGCTTTCCGGCAAACCGCGGCCATCATCTTCCAGCACCAGTTGCAACTGCTCGCCGCTGGTCCGGGCGCGAATGGTGACCGAGTGGGCGTTGGCATGTTTGACCACGTTGTTGAGCCCCTCCTGACAGACCCGAAACAGGGTGACCCGCTGGGCATCCGAGAGATCCCCATCCGCCAGCTGCCACTCCAGACGGGTGACGATGCCGTGACGTTCCAGCTCCAGCTCCCTCAGCAGTGCCCGTACCGCCTGTTCCAGAGTCATGTCATCGAGCTGGCGCGGGCGAAGCCGTCCGAGCAGACCGCGCACCGCGTCATAGATCCCGAGCGACAGTGTGTCGATCAGGGCGCTGCTCTGGCCCACCCCGGCGTTGTCGGGGGCGAGGCGGCGCACGATCCCTGCCTGGGTTCGAATGGCGGTGATGGTCTGGCCGATGTCGTCGTGCAGCTCGCGCGCTACCTCCTTGCGGATGCTCTCCTCGGTCTCCAGCAGCCGCTCGGTGAGCTGGCGATTGTGGGCGAGCTGGCGGGTTAGCGCCTGATTGAGTTCGCGCTGGCGCTGGATCCCCGCGCCGAGCAGCAGGCCGGTCAGGCTCTGGGCCAGCAGGGAGAGCAGCAGATCGAGGGGGTGATCGTGCCAGGCCTGACTGGCCAGCAGGGCGATGGTGTTCATCAGGGTGGCGAGCAGCGCCCCTTGCCAGCCGTAGCGCCACGCCATGGCGATGATGGGGATGGCCAGACAAAACGGAGTGAAGCGCACCAGCGAGTTGGGCAATCCCAGTTGCAGCCAGAGGCTCAATACGAACAGCAACAGATACCAGACCAGATGGCGAAAGCGCCACTCCACCGGTTGATCCACCAGCGCAGGCCCCAGCGGCACCCAGGTGGCGCGGGTGAGGTAGTGCCAGATCAGCATGCAGGTGGAGGTCAGCGTCAGCCCGCCGGTCAGGCTGAGCAGCAGGGCCGAGAGGCCATCTTCCCCGGCCAGATGCCAGAGCAGGGCTTGCAGCAGCGCCGCCGCCGTGACGGTGGCGAGCAGCAGCAACAGTTGCTGCCAGTCGTTGCGCACCTGCTGGCGACGGGCAATCAGCAGCGGTAGCAGGGTCAGCAGACTGCCCGCGACCAGCCAAGGCCAGTGGGACAGCCCCACTTCCAGATTGAGCCAGTAGAGCAGCAGCCCTTCGCACAGCAACAGCGGCGGCCAGTAGTGGCCCGGGCTTTGCAGCAGCAAGCCGAGGCGCAGGCCGAAGGGGAACAGCAGCACCGCCAGCGCCGGGCCACCCGCCAGATGCAGGCTGATGCTCCAGAGGCAAAACCAGCCGGCGGCAAAGATGAAGCAGGCCGCCAGCGCGATGGCGACATAGCTGGCAAAACGGGAGATCACCAGCTATCCAGCATGCGGTGGGCCAGCTCGACGTTGTTGCTGACCTTGAGCTTGTCCATCAGGTTGGCGCGATGGACGTGGACGGTTTTGGGGGAGAGGCCGAGCTGCTCGGCGATGGCCTTCACCTCCAGCCCCTGTGCCAGCAACTGGGCAATCTCCCGCTCCCGATTGGTGAGGGGATCCCGGCTGCTGCTGGCCAGCTTCTGGGCGATGTCCGGCGTCAGATAACACCCCCCCTGGGCGGCGGTGCGCACCGCGGCGATCAGCTCGTCCGGGCTGCAGCGCTTGGAGAGAAATCCCTTGGCGCCGGTTTGCAGTGCCTGCTCGATGAGGGCCGGGCTGTCGTGCACCGAGAGCATCACCACAGCAAGGCCGGAGGGGAGCTGCTTGAGCAGATCCAGTCCCGACTGGTCGGGCATCGAGATGTCGCAGACGCAGACGCGCGCCCCGCTGCCGGGCAGGCCGGCAAGGGCATCGCTGGCGGAGCCGAATTCGGCGACCACCTGCAGGTCGGGCTCCAGATTGAGCAGTTGGGCAAAACCGGATCGGACGATCTGGTGATCGTCGATGAGGGCAATTTTTATCATGATGTCAGCCTGAAATTCGGTGCGTCATGACCATGACGCGGCCAACAAGATACCTGCCCCCCGAGTCAGGCTCAAGCAGCAGCAGGAAAAGGGGCTAAAAACCGGGGGGCAAGGTGCGTAAAGCTTGATCGGGATCAGCTGGCAAGGGCGAGCAAGCGGGCTGATCAACAGGGAGATGACCAGCCCGGGGGACTCAGCGGTGCAGTTCGCCGGCGCGCTCCGGCTGATAGACCACTTCCAAAATTTCTACCTCGATGGTGCGACCGGCCGGGCCCGGCCAGGCGATGCTGTCGCCCACTTTCAGGCCGAGCAGGGCGCTGCCTACCGGCGCCAGTACCGAGATGTTGCTCTCGTCGCCCTTGGCATCGCGCGGGTAGACCAGGGTGAGGCAGAACTCGTTGCCGCTGCTCTGCATCTTGAAGCGTACCTTGCTGTTCATGGTGACCACGTCCGGCGGCATGTCGGCCGGTTCGCGGATCTCGGCGCGGTCCAGCTCCTCTTGCAGGGCCAGATGCTGCGGATGGTTGCCGAGCAGTTGTTCGATACGGTCCAGATCAAGGCTGGAGATAACCAGATGAGGTTGTTTCATAAGATATTCCTTATCAATAGCGGATAGGCCCATACCGGCGGGTGCAGGTTGGCCATCACGCAAAGTGTTACAAAAATGGATTCAACAGGTTCAATCGATTGAAAATGCCATGCCCCCAAGCGACTCGCGGCCGAAGGAGCGAGGCGGGGGCTCAGCAGGGTGTGAGCAAATGCGAGGAAATAGCGAGTATTTTCATAGGGCTACCATAACCATTCTGGCCGGCCTTGGCAACCGCGATTGAGTGACTACTCAGGAGCCTGATAGTTGTACTGACGGATGATCCGCGCCAGTGTGCCATCATGGCGCATCTCGTCGATTACGGCTTGCCAGCGCTGCGCCTGTTTGAAGGGGAAATCCTTGTGAGCGGCCAGGAACAGTTGGGTGTTCATCAACACTTCCCCGCGAACCAGCTGTTGTGATGAGCGTTTGTCTTGTTGTTGGGCATACAGGATGACATTCCATGCGGCGACCCAGGCATCAATGCGACCGCGATGGAGTTTATGAGCGTTTAGTTGCTCATCTGCCACTGTCTCTCCCCGGATCCCGATGCGTTGCTTGAGTAGGTGTTGACCAAACGAGTAGCGCAGCACGCCCACATCAAGGTTTTTCAAATCGCTGCTTTTCAGTGCTTTTGGGTGAAACCGGCGATCGCTGACGATCAAAAACTGCTCATCGAGGATGGGCGTTACCCACTGATAGAGGTGCTCTCGCTGACTACTTCGCACGGGCGGTATCATCAATACATCGGGGCGGTGAATTGTCTGGGTCAGTGCACGTGGAAGTGGCATCAGCTCGATGGTCAGCGGCTCGCCTAGACGGCGGGCTGCTTCCTCCATGATCTCGATGGCGACACCGCTTGGTTTGCCGTGAGAGGAGCGAATGACGTAAGGGGGCAGCTCGGCCGCCACCAGCACAATAGCCTGGGCACCGGTGTTCACCAGCAATAACAGCAGGGCAAAAAAGGGCAGGCAGAGAGCGCGCATCAAGGTCGTGAGTCAGAGTCGAATGAGCAGAGTGTAACATTCCTGCCTGCGTTGTCGTTGGGCTCGCTGAGGGGTTGGGATCTCAGTCGAAGAAATCCCGCAGATCGCGCACTTCGTAATCAGCGAGTTGCTGCCAGGGGAGCTGAGCAGGCAGCTTGCGCAGGGTCACCTCCATCCGGTAGCTGCGATAGCCATCGAGACTGGCCGATTCGACCACCAGCGGGATCTGCCACTGACTCGACCAGAGAATCCGGGTTCGTTGCTGCCCTTCGCGCTTTTCATACCAGCGGGCCTGCTCGGGGGCGGCCTCATTCAGCGGGGTCATCCCCTCGATCAGCGCCGGGTTGACGAGATGGCGGATCCGCGGCCAGTCGGGTTTGAAGGCCACCTGGCCATACTCTTCCACCGGTACTTCAACCAGCTGGTTGTGCCAGCTGTCGGCATAGCGCAGCTGAAGTTCACCCTCATCACTGCGACTGACCCAGCGGGCCGCCATCTGGTGGGTAAAGTGCTTGTGGCCGGGCGTGGCGTCGTGAGTGGCGTGATAGGCACGGGCAAGGGGGAGGGGAATGAGCCGCTGGCTCCACACCTGATTGCCCACGCGCAGCCACTTCTCTTGCCAGACACTCTCTCTGGCGATGCCATCGCTGCCGGTGTTCCGGTCGTGATAGCTGATCCGGGCGGCGAGATCCGGGGGCGTGTCGTCAGCATGCAGGGGGAAGGCGAGGGTGCTGCCAAGCAGCCATAACGAAAGCAAAAGTCGCATCATCATCTGTCGCTCGAAAGAACCGGGGCCCGGGCCGCTGAGTCAATTGCTCAGATGCACCCGGGCCCCTGCTGCTTACAGGCCGAGCGCCTCCCGCAGTTTGCCAAACACCTTGGTGTTATCCAGTGTGCCTTTGAAGCGGTTGCTGCCGGCGCCATCGGCAAACAGCATCACATCGCCGCCGCCGTGGGTTTCCGATGTCAGTTTGACGCCGGTCTCCTGCAGATAGTCATTGGCCATCACCTGATCGCTGGTGAGGACGGAACGCACATCGGGGCGGTTGGGGCCGTTACCGAACACCAGGGTGGTGAAGGGCTTGCCATCCACGTCGTTCTGGGTCGAGCCGTCGCCATTTTTCACCAGATCCAGCACCGGACTGCCCTTGGCGGAGTAGCCGTTAATGGTCATGGTGTGGTCATGGTCGGCGGTGACCACGATCAGGGTATTGTTGAGATCCACTTTACCCAGCGCCGTCTTGACCGCCTCATCCAGTGCCACCGCGTCGGTGAGCGAGCGCTTGGCATTGGTGCCGTGCAGGGCGTGATCGATCCGGCCGCCTTCTACCATCAGGAAGTAACCCTGACTGTTCTTGCTCAGCAGGTCGATCGCCTTGGCGGTCATTTCGGAGAGGGACGGCTGGGTATTGGCAGCCCCCTTGGCGACCCGATCCAGCTCGTAGTCGAGGTGGGATTTGCTGCTGAACAGACCGAGCACCTTGCCACTGGTGACCTTGGCCAGTTCACTTTGGGTGGTGACATAGCTGTATCCCTGTGCCTTCATCTCCGCGGTCAGGTCGCGGTTGTCATTACGACCGCCCTTGTTGCTGGCGCTGTAGGGAGTCCAGTGGTTGGCGCCACCGCCCATCAGCACATCGACCCCATCCCCCAGCGCCTGGTTGAAACCAGTTCCTCCGGGAACAGCTTGTGCAGCGATGTCATAAGCGGCATCCCGATGGCAGATGTGGGCGTAGGTAGCCGCCGGGGTCGCGTGGGTCAGCTCGGTGGTGGTGACGGCCCCGACCGATTTGCCTGCCGCCTTGGCCAGCTCCAGGATGGTGGGCACCGGCTTGCCGTTATCGCTGCTGCAATTGTTGACTGTTTTGTTGCCATTGACGTCTTTGCCGGGGGCGACGGCTTTGGTGTCGCTGCTCATGGCGATCACCTCGTTGTTCATCTTGACCCCGGTGGTGTAGGCCGCCATGGAGGGGGCCGAGTCGGTGGTCTGGGCATCGTTGGAGAAGGTCTTGATGCGGGCACTGCGCGGCAGTTTCATCATCTCCAGATTGCCCTCTTCTCCCACCTTGAACAGGCGGGTGGCGGTGAGCACGGTGGGCCCCATGCCATCACCGATAAAGAGAATGACGTTTTTGGCATCAGCGGCCTGTGCCTGGGAGGTTGCGCCCAGCGCACTGAACAGGGCTGCGCAGACCAGCGTGTGCTTGATGGATGTGTTCATCTGTTTGCTCATGAAAGTGCTCCTTACAGCTTGGCCGCAGCCTTGATCTTGCCGAACACGGCGGTGTTATCGAGTGAGCCATGGAAGCTGTCAGCCCCCTTGCCGATGGCGCCGAGGAAGACATCTGTGCCGCCGTGGGTCTCGTTGCCGATCTCGCCCACCTTGACCACCACTTCCTGGTGGTAGTCATTGGCGGAGACGGTGGCATCGTCGAGCGGGGCGACGCTGCTGCGCGGGCCATCCACCCGGTTGTAGCCGTTGCCAAAACCTATGATGGTGTAGGGCATGCCCTCGCTATCCTTGCTTGGCTCGCCAGTCTCGTAGTTCTTCACCAGCCCGAGTACGCCGGGGTTGTCGGCAGTGGTCTTGCCGGTGCGCTTGGCATAGCCGTTGAGCACTAGCGTGTGGTCGTGGTCGGCGGTGACCACGATCAGGGTGTTTTTCAGCTCGGGGTCGCTCTTTTTCACCTCGTCGATGGCGGCCTTGATGGCGTTGTCGAAGGCGATGGTGTCCTGCAGCGCCCGCTTGGCGTTGGTGTCGTGCAGGGCGTGGTCGATACGGCCCCCTTCCACCATCAGGAAGTAACCCTTCTCTTTGCCCTTGAGCTGCTTGATGGCGGCCAGGGTCATCTGGGCCAGTGACGGCTCGCTGGCGGGGCGGTCCAGGTCATATTTCATGTGACTGGAACCAAACAGTCCCAGCAGCGGCTTGCCCGCATCGGCCTTGTTCAGCTCATCCAGATTGCTGGCAAACTGGTAGCCCTTGGCCTGCATTTCGCTGATGAGGTTGCGGCCATCCTCCCGCTTGCCCTTGTCGGCTTTGGGCAGGAAGAAACTGCTGCCGCCACCGAGCACCACATCCAGCCCCTCCTTGAGGGCGCTGTTGTATCCTTTGCCGCCCGGTACCAGCTGGACGGCGATATCGGCTTCCAGATCCCGGTTGCAGATATGGGCATAGGTAGCCGCCGGGGTGGCGTGGGTTACCCGGGTACTGGTCACCACGCCGGTACCGCGGCCATCGGCTTTGGCCAGCTCCAGCAGGGTGGTCACCGGCTTGCCGGCGCTCTTGCTGCAGTCACTCTCATAGGTGGCGTCGCCGTCCATGCTGATGACGCCGTTGTTGCTCTTGACCCCGGTCATGTAGGCCGCCATGGAGGGGGCCGAGTCAGTGACCTGGGCATCGTGGGAGAAGGTCTTGATAAAGGCCGTCTCTGGCAGGATATCGATGGTGAGATCACCCTCTTCGCCGACACCGTAGATGCGGGCGGCCGTCAGGGTGTTGAGGCCCATGCCGTCACCGAGGAAGAAGATGACGTTGGTGGGTTGGGCTGCGGGCTTGGTCGCCACCGTGTCATTGTCTGATTTGCAGCCGGCAGCCAGGGCGGCGCCGATCATCACTGCAAGTCCTGCCATTTTTCTCATTGGGGTTCGCTCCTTGTAAAACCTGAGCGCAGCCTAGAGGGGGCAGATGACACTTTTACTGACAATCGGTGACGGTTGTGTGAAAAGATGATAAAAATGTTACATTATATCAATGTGTTATCTATCAATTGAGCGGATTGGCCCGGCCGTTTCCGGCAAGGTTGCTTCGCCTCGGCGGTTTGCTGATTTGATGAGGTGATGGTTAGAATGACCTGTCAAAAGAGGCCCGCAGCAGGTAAAATGCGCCCCCTTCGTTCGATGCCCGCGGCAGAGCGCCTGTTGTTCCATTCGCGCGCCCGCAGCCCCCACAGAGAGTAACGGATATGTCCATCAACTGGTTCCCCGGTCACATGCACAAGGCCCGCAAAGAGATTGCCGAGGTCATGCCCCAGGTCGATGTGATCATCGAGATGCTCGATGCCCGCATCCCCTTCTCCAGCGAAAACCCGCTGGTACCCGAGCTGCGTGGTGACACCCCGGTGATCAAGGTGCTGAACAAGGCGGACCTCGCCGATCCGGCGATCACCGATCTGTGGGTGGCGCACATGGAAAAAGAGAAGGGGATTAAGGCGCTGCCGTTGACACAACAAGAGCCGGAGAAGATCAAACAACTGCTGACCCTCTGCCACGAGATGCTGCCGGAACGCAACTTTGAGCTGCGCGGCGTGCGGGCGATGATCATGGGGATCCCCAACGTGGGCAAGTCCACCCTGATCAATACCCTGGCCGGGCGCATCATCGCCCGTACCGGCAACGAGGCGGGGGTGACCAAGTCCCAGCAGCGGATCAAGCTGGATAACAACGTCATCCTGACCGATACCCCGGGTTTCCTCTGGCCCAAGCTCAACCCGCCCTCCTGCGGTTATCGTCTGGCCATCACCGCGGCCATTAAAGACACTGTGTTCGACTATGCCGATATCGCCATGTTCGCCGCTGACTACTTCATCAAGGCCTATCCGGAGCGGATCAAGGCGCGCTACCAGATTGACGAGTTGCCCGAAACCGAGATCGAGCTGCTGGAGATGATCGCTCGCCAGCGGGCCTTTATGCGCAAAGGGGGGCTGGCCGACTTGCACAAGGCGTCCGAGATCCTGATCAACGAGTTCCGCTCTGGACTGCTTGGCCGCATCTCGCTGGAGACGCCGGAAATGGTGAGCGTCGAGATTGTCGAAGCCGCCGCAGAAGCCGAGCAAAAAGCCAAAGAGAAGGCCGAGCGGGAAGAGGAGCGTCAAGCCCGCGCCCGCCGCAAGTACGCCCGCAAGCGTCAGAAATAGTTATCCTCAGGCGTCCCGAGCTTGCCCGACAACGAGCGAGCTTGTGTGACCGAGATGACGAAACAAGAAGAGGCGACCCCAGGGGTCGCCTCTTCTGTTTTATCTGGTGAAATGCCCGACATATAAAGGCATGTAATCAGCCAAAACGTTGTCGCGCCGTCTCAAACAGCGACATATGAAGCGGGATCAGCTGTTGCCAGTCGCGGCGATAGCCGCCACCGGGCACTGCAGCGATGGGCACGCCGTGCAGCAGTGCACAGTCAAACACCATGGCATCGCGCAGGCGAACCGCTTCATCACTCAGGGAGAGATAGCCAAGCTCGTCGGCATGATGCACATCGACGCCCGCCTGATAGAGGATGAGATCCGGCGAATAGAGGCGCAGTGCCAGTGAGAGCGCCTGTTGCAGTGTAGTGAGATAGGCATCGTCCGTCATGCCGCTAGGCAGCGGAAAATCGAGGTGAGAAGCGGCTTTGTGATGGGGAAAGTTGTGCTCCCCATGGAGGGAGAGGGTGATGATATCGCGCCGCCCAGTGCACAAGGCCGCACTGCCATCTCCCTGATGCACATCGAGATCGACGATGAGTACCTGTTCACAGCCCCCCTCGTCGAGGCAGGTCTGGGCGGCAATCACCAGATCGTTGAACAGACAAAAACCGCTGCCGTGATCCCGATGGGCGTGGTGATAGCCGCCGGAGATCTGCAAGCCGCAGCCCTGCTCAATTGCATAGCGGCTGGCGGCAATGGTGGCACCCACCGAGCGCAAGGTGCGCTCCATCAGCATGGGTGACCAGGGAAAACCAATCTTGCGGATGGCGCGATCTTCAAGCTGGCCGCTCAGGGCCGCCGCGACATAATCAGCATCGTGAATGCGGCAGATTTGCTCCCGGGTGGCCGCAGGTGCTTCGCCAAGGGGGTAACCCCGTGCCTGCAACTGCTCAAACAGCCCCTGATACTTGGCCAGCGGAAAGCGATGGCGTTCGGGTAACGTCAGGGAGGAGTAGAGGGGGTGATAGAAAATGCGCAACGACATGGTGCCATTCTCCCTGGCAAGGTGGCGCTTTCTATATATGGAATCAGCAGATGAACCCATATATGCACTCTCTATATAAAAAGAAAGAGGAAGCGCGTAAATCAAGGCGAGTCGTGAGTGAGGCCACAGGATATGGAAAAGGGGAGCTTGGCTCCCCTTTCTGTCAATATCTCAGCCCGGCTTATTGCTGCTGGATAACCCAGATCTGGAAGGCTTTGCGGGTTTCCGCATCCGCCTTGTTGTACCAGTTTTGCAGCTGGGTCAGGGCTTCCGGATTGCTCTGTGCCTTGCTCGGCGCAGCCACGACTGGTGCGCTGGCGGCTGCCATCACGGCAGCAGAGGAGACAGCAACGGTTTTGGGCTGGTTGAATGCTTTGCCCATGTTGATCAGCTCTTGCTGATAGTCACGGGTCAGCTGGAAGCCCTCTACTTTTGGCATCACGAATTGTTCGCTGCTCACTTGCTGCCCTGTGACCTTGTCTTTCAGCGCCACTTTCTGATCTTTCAGGAACTGTTTGGCTTCTGCTTCATTACGGGGCTTTTTATAGTCCAGCACCAGTTGCTGATTGTCGGCGGCGGTGAAGTTCAGCACCAGCGGCTCGGCGGTCACCAGCTTGATTTCGTTACGGCTGGAGTAGTTGCCTTCAAAGGCGACGACCAACTGGTGCTTGCCGGCAGAGAGGGGGAAGGTGCTGGTTTTGTCGAGCAGCTTGGGGTTGATGGATTGGCCATCGATCAGCTGCACGATGTAAGGGTTGGATACTTCCAGTTGGGCATCAGCCAGGGCGCTACCGGCCCACAACAGACCAGCCAGCGCCGGTACCAGAACAGTCAGTTTCATTTCATCTCCTTGAACAGTCAGGCGATTGCCCACTGAAAACAGGGGCTCATTTTTACAGGTTTGGCCTACTGCGGCAATGGCTCTTTCCGGTGACTAAAGAGTGGTCTGCTGTTGATTTTTTTATTTATACAGTGGTTTGATTACTCGATCCGCCGAGAGAACGGCGGGAGGGCATCGAGCAACCCCTTGCCATAACGTTTGGTCAGCAATCGCCGGTCAAGGATGGTGACCCGCCCCCGATCGGCCTCTTTGCGGATGAGTCGACCACAGGCCTGTATCAGTTTGCGCGATGCCTCCGGCACTGTCAGTTGCAGGAACGGGTTGCCTCCTCGCTGCTCCACCCACTCGGCGGTGGCCTCCTCGACCGGCGAGTTGGGCACCGCAAAGGGGAGCTTGGTGATCACCAGATTGGTAAGGTAGTGACCCGGCAGATCCAGCCCCTCCGAGAAGCTGCCGGTACCAAACAGGATGCTGGCCTGACCGCCATCGCATTTTTGCTTGTGCAGGGTGAGCAGGGCGCTACGGGAGGCTTCCCCCTGCACCAGCAGTGATAGTCCCTTGGCTCGCAAGCCAACAGCCACCTCATTCATCTGCCGGTAGGAGGAAAAGAGCACCAGACTCGCCTCCTTGCCCGCCAGAATGCGCGGCAGCACGCTGACAAGCTCGCTGGTAAAAGCAGGCGAGTTGGGTTCGTGCGCCATTTTGGGCAGATAGAGCTCGGCCTTTTGGTAGTCAAACGGTGAGCGCAGGCGCAGATATCGGGTGCCGTCATGCTCTTTGAGCCCTACCTGATGGCGAAAATAACTAAAGGATGAGAGGGCGGTGAGCGTTGCCGAGACCAGCACGGCCCCCAGGCATTTCGACCAGAGCCACTCCTCCAGCAGATATCCCACCTCTATGGGGGAGGCATGCAGCCAGATATCGCCATCATCGCTCTTGGCCATCCAGCGGGCGAGCGGGGTTTTGCCTGTCGGGATATGGCGCCCCAGCATCTCCCACAGGGCGCAGAAACTCTCCAGCCGCTGCAGATGAAAACCGCTCTCGGCCAGCAGGGGTTCTGCCTCCTTACGGCGGATCTCGCCATCTTTCAGTGCTTCACCGATCGCTCCCTGCATCCTATCCAGCGCCCGCAACGCTTTCTTGCTCGACTCCTTGAGGTTCTCTGCCAGCATGGGCAGGGGATCCGGCAACACCCCCTCGGCGAAACGATAGTGGGGGTCACTGCCAAACAGCCGATCGTTGGCGCCGAGCCACTGCTCGACCGCCTTCAAGTCGGGTTGGATGGAGGCCAGCGCATCCTGCAATTTGAGTTGGGGGTCGAGCAGGCTTTCCTTATTAAGCGTCCGCGCCAGCTTGCCTGCGCTTTGCACCAGCTTCTCCAGCCAGCGGCGTGAACCTTTGATACTGGCCGACGCCGCGCCGTGATCCCGGGCAATGGTAGGCAGGTGATGGGCTTCATCCAGTACATAGATGCATTCATCTGGGGGGGGCAGGATGATACCTCCGCCCATGGTGAGATCGGAAAGCAGCAGCGCATGGTTGACCACCAGTACATCGGCGCTATCCATGTCGTTGCGGGCGCGATGAAAGGGGCAGTGCTGGTGATGGCTCAGCGCTTTGTTGCAAGTATGACGGTCGGCGGCGATGCGATCCCAGCAAGTGTCGGGAATGGGCTCTGGCCAGTTGTCCCGATCCCCATCCCATTTGCCATTGGTGTAGGCCTGCCACAGGGCCTGGTAGCGATCTTTGTCGCTGTCAGATGGCTTGGATTTGCTCAGACTGCCAAAGTCGAGCTCAAAGTTGGCCATCTCGGCACCACTGGCTGCCTGCTCCAGCAGATGCTCGCAACAGTAGCGCTGGCGTCCTTTGACCAACATGAAACGAAACGGCAGCTCACTGTGGCGGTGGTAGAAGGGGAGGTCTTTGTGGATCAGCTGCTCTTGCAGCGCCACGGTGGCGGTGGAGATCACCAGCTTCTTCTGGGTAAGGCGAGCTACCGGAATAGCGCCTTGTGCATAGGAGAGTGATTTGCCGATGCCGGTGCCGGCTTCGGCAACCAGAATGCGGCGCTGTTTATCGTACTCCCCGGTTAACGTCTTGGCGATTTCGGCTACCAGAAAATTCTGCTCCTTGCGCGGTACAAAACCGGGTAATTCATCCGCAATCTGGCGATAAGTCTGACGGATGATGGCTTTGAGGCGAGTCGAGAGCATAAAGATAAAGTCAGCTTGGGAGTTAATCGGAAGACAAGGATACCCGTAACCCCTTGGAGAGGTCGAGGAGACATCCATTCTCACAATGGTTTCTCGCTACTTAGACAACCTTGGGGGTTTATCAGGCATCTGGCTTCATGCGCATACAAAACACACCGTTTAAGTTCAAAAAAGCAGCTAAATAGATTGCAAACGTTTCCCTTTTAGCTGCTTTTTAGGTGAGATCTGGCTCACATTTTTGTCTCCATGACTATGGTTTCCATAAAAAGTTCCAAGTTTTTTCATTGCGGTTCAAAAAATCCGGTGCTAGTCTCGGCGGCATAGTGATGCAAAGAACATCGCTAACACAGGGAATAACAACAACTTAGTGTTTAATTACAGTAGGCATTGGAAACTATGAAAAAGACAATTCTGGCTATTGCTATTCCGGCTCTGTTTGCATCCGCCGCTAACGCAGCAGTGATCTATGACAAAGACGGTACCACTTTCGACGTATACGGTCGTGTACAAGCTAACTACTACGGTGAACACGATGATACCGACGGCGAGCTGATTGGCTCCTCCCGTCTGGGTTGGTCCGGTAAAGTTGCTCTGAACAACACATGGTCCGGTATTGCCAAGACCGAGTGGCAAGTAGCTGCTGAAAACTCTGACAAGGGCAGCGACGGTAAGTCTAGCAAGTTCGACGCTCGTCATATCTATGCAGGTTTTGACGGCACCCAGTACGGTAAAATCATCTTTGGTCAGACCGACACCGCTTTCTACGACGTGCTGGAGCCGACCGATATTTTCAACGAATGGGGTGATGCAGGTAACTTCTATGACGGTCGTCAAGAAGGCCAGGTTATCTACTCCAACACCTTTGGTGGTTTCAAAGGCAAGGTTTCCTACCAGACCAACGACGACGTAGCTGTCAAGATCACCGACGTAGGTCAGAAAGTTAAAGAAGATGCAATCTTCGGTTCCGATGTTAAGCGTAAGAAAGCCTATGCAGCTGCCGCTGGTTACGACTTCGACTTCGGCCTGGGCTTCAATGCCGGTTATGCCTACTCTGATCTGCAGAACAAAGTTAACGGCAACACTGGTAAGAAAGACGAGTGGGCTGTTGGCGCGCACTACGCTATCAATGGTTTCTACTTTGCTGGTGTTTACACCGAAAGCCAAGTTAAGAACAAGAGCCTGGGTATGAAAGATGACGGCCGTGGCTACGAGCTGGCTGCATCTTACAACGTAGACGCCTGGACCTTCCTGGCTGGCTACAACTTCAAAGAAGGCAAGGCCAACGCTCAAGCTGCCGGTTCTACTTACAAGGATCTGGTTGACGAAACTCTGCTGGGTGTTCAGTACGCCTTCACTCCGAAGCTGAAAGCTTACACCGAGTACAAGATCCAGGGTATCGAGAAGCATGACGACGAGTGGACTGTTGCTCTGCAGTACAACTTCTAATAAGTTGCACATGAGTAATATCCAGGCTTGAGTCTTTGACCAGGCTACGATTGGCCGAGATAATTTCTCGGCCATTTTCTTTTTTGGCGACAACGTATTGGCGCCATGATAAATCGCTGGATTGCTGTGTTAAGTGAGCTTTGGCAAACCATCTGTCTCGGTTAATCTCTCCTGCTTCCTGCTTCCTGCTTCCTGCTTCCTGCTTCCTGCTTCCTGCTTCCTGCTTCCTGCTTATCTCTTTGATGGGAGGCACTGTTCTTCTTTGCGTCGTACAGCCTTGCTCGCAGCCGTTTGGTTTGACCGTTAGAATCTGGCAGCCCTTGCAAGGGGCGGTGCTATTTGCGCGGATTGCGTGGATATTGAGGAGGCATACTTGCTGGATGTGAGGCAGCGCCAGATGAGGGCATTGAGGCCAGTCAGCGGTGGGGCTCGACGTAAGGCCGAGCGTGACTGACGTCAGTGTTTAAATATGTAACAAATAAAATGGGAAGATGCTCAGGCATCTTCCCATTCTGGCGATATGAGGTAGCTGCTTTTGCAGGATCAGCCGTGTTGGCGGCGGTCGTTGGCCTGGGCCAGCAGCATGCGGCTTTCACGCAGGAACTGGTCGGCATGCTCGCCGAAGAAACCGGAGACTTGCGAGAAGGCCTCGATGAAACCGTCCCTGTCCCCCCGCTCCAAGAGCCCCAGCGCTTCGCCGAAGTTTTGGTAGTAGCGGCGGATCATCGCCAGATTCTGCGGTGACGACAAAATGATGTCGGCATAGAGGTGGGGATCCTGAGCAAACAGCCGCCCCACCATGGCGAGCTCCAGCCGGTAGATGGGGGAGCTCAAACTCAGCAGGCGATCCAGATTGGCCTGCTCCCGGGAGAGGTGCCAGCCATAGGCAAAGGTGGCGAAGTGACGCAGTGCCTGAATGAGGGTCATCGCCTCATCGTGGGCCTTGGCTTCCACCTGTTGCAAGCGGGCGCCCCAGATGGTCATCTGATCCAGCAGCCATTGGCTGGCGACGGGGTTACGACCCTGGCAGCAGACGATCACCTGCTTGGCGAGACTCGCCACATCCGGCCCGAACATGGGGTGCAGTCCCAGTACCGGCCCCTGATGTACCGCCAGCATATGTTCGAGCGGCGCCGCTTTTACGCTGGTGACATCCACCAGCAGGCAGTGGGCGGGCAAGTTGCCGAGGCGGTCGATGATCTGGCAGGTGATATCGATGGGCACCGCCACCATCACCAGACCCGCGTCGGCGAGGATCTCGTCAGCGCGTGGCCAGTCGGCTTGCTCCAGCGTCTCGACCCGATAGCCTGAGAGGCTGAACATATGACCGAACAGCCGACCAAGCTGGCCCTGACCACCGATGATGACCACTTTGCCAAGGTCCGGCTTTATGCATTTGAAGCCGGTATCTTTCTCGCTGGCGTAAGATTCGCGCATCACCCGGCGCAGTACGTCTTCGATGAGATCGCCGGGCACTCCCAACTGCTCGGCCTCGGCGCGGCGGCGGGCCAGCATGCTCGCTTCCCGATCCGGTGCATAGATGGGCAGGCCGTAGCGACTCTTTACCTCACCCACTTCTCCCACCAGGGCCAGACGGGCGGCCAGCAGATCGATAAGCTGCTTGTCCACCGCATCTATCTTGTCCCTGAGTACATTCAACTCTTCAGCCATATCCAGTCCCTGCTGGCGCCGCAGCGGCGGCGCCCTGAAATTCAAGATGCAACAAGGTATCACGGCGTGAGCGGCTTGATGCCACCAGCGGTGATACCTCGATTGTTCAATAGGTTACGACAAGATACCACGGCTTACCGCGCAGTTCTGCCCTTGAGAGGGTCAGCCAGCTGGCTGTGGCAGCGGGCCAGCAGGGTGGCGGTGGTGTCCCAGTCGATGCAGGCATCTGTGATGGAGACCCCGTAGCGCATCTGCTCCTTGGGCTGCTCGCTGGACTGGTTGCCCTCGAACAGGTTGGATTCGAGCATCACCCCGATGATGGAGCGGTTGCCCTCCTGGATCTGGTGGATGACGTTGTCGGCCACCTTGGGTTGCAAACGGTGATCCTTGCTGGAGTTGCCGTGGCTGCAATCCACCACAAGGCTCGGCAGCAGGCCCGCTTTCTCCAGCGCCTCTTCCGCCAGCGACACGTTGACCGAGTCGTAGTTGGGATGTTTGCCGCCGCGCAGGATCACGTGGCCATCCGGGTTGCCCTGGGTCTGCAGCAGCGCAACCTGGCCCTGCTGGTTGATCCCCATAAAGGCGTGAGGGGAGGAGGCCGCCTGCAGCGCATTGATGGCGGTCCCCAGGTTGCCGTCGGTGCCGTTCTTGAAGCCGACCGGCATGGAGAGGCCGGACGCCATCTCCCTGTGGGTCTGGGATTCGGTGGTGCGGGCGCCGATAGCCGACCAAGAGAAGAGCTCGGCCAGGTATTGTGGGCTGATGGGGTCGAGCGCTTCGGTGGCCAGCGGCAACTCCAGCTCCGCCAGCCAGCAGAGCAGCTCGCGGGCACGATGAAGCCCCAGCTCCACATCGAAGGTGCCATCCAGATTGGGGTCGTTGATAAAGCCTTTCCAGCCGACTGTGGTGCGCGGCTTCTCAAAGTAGACCCGCATGACAATGTAGAGAGAGTCCTGATAGGCATCATGCAGCGCTTTGAGTCTGGTTGCGTACTCTTTGGCGGCGTCCATATCGTGGATGGAGCAGGGACCACAGATCACCAGCAAGCGGTGATCGCGACGGTGGATGATGTCGGCGATGGTATTGCGGGCCCCTTGCACGAATGCCAGCGCTTTGTCGGAGATGGGTAACTTCTCCTTGAGCTGGGCAGGCGTGATCATCACTTGTTCGGACTGGATATGGATGTTGTTCAGGGGGTCTCTTTGCATGATTTCATTCTCTCTACTGTATTAAGCCAAAAGCGATTGTACCGATATGTTTACGTTGGTACCTGCTTTGTTACGCAACCGCCCTCACCTTACCAAGGAAAAACAAACAATCAAGTGAAACTAGCGGATTTACCGCTAAAAAGTCAGATAAAGGAGCTGCTATATAGTGCGAACAGGAATAATACAGAGAGGTTTTCGGAGGGTTAATGGTTATTTTGTAATTTAATGTTTACAGTTTGAGGCGTAAAGGCTGCATTGTTCAGCTGTTCGAGCACAGTGAATGTCATCTCTGCTGCACAGCTACGCGATGGCAATGATGGTGTGAGGTGGCTATCTGGTCAGCCATAGAAAGAGGGAGCCATGATGGCTCCCTTTGCGGTAGGAAGGGGGATCCCGTCTGGCTGCGGATCAGCGCTTTTGTTTTTCCTGCAGCTCTTTGTTCAGGCGAGTGAGCATCCCCTGGGTGACCAGCACTATGCCCTGCTCGGAGCGGTGGAAGCGACGTGCATCTTCATCGGCGTTTTCACCGATCACCGTGCCTTCCGGCAGTTTGCACCCCTTGTCGATCACCACCCGGCGCAGTCGGCAACCGGCACCAATCTCCACACCCGGGAAGATAACGGCCTGATCCAGAGTGCAAAAGGAGTCGACCCGCACATTGGTAAAGAGCACCGAACTCAGGATGAAAGAGCCACTGACGATGGTGCCCCCGGCAAACATGGAGTTGATGGTCATGCCGTGCTGGCCGTTTCGGTCCTGCACGAACTTGGCGGGAGGAGTCATGTTCTGACTGGTCCAGATGGGCCAGTCCTGATCGTAGATATCGAGCTCCGGCGTGACGGAAGCGAGATCCATATTGGCCTCCCAGAAGGAGTCCACGGTGCCCACATCGCGCCAGTAGGGGCGGCGATCCGGACAGCAGCCGACACAGGACATGCCAAACGGGTGAGCGAATGCGGTGCCCTCTTTCACCACGCGGGGGATCACGTCCATGCCGAAATCGTGATGGGACTGCTCGTTGGCAATGTCCTCTTCCAGCAGCTGATAGAGATACTCCGCATCGAAGATATAGACGCCCATTGAGGCCAGCGCGGTGTCGGCCTTGCCCGGCATGGCGGGCGGGTTAGCAGGCTTTTCGACGAAGGCATTGATCTTGCGATCATCATCCACCGCCATTACACCGAAGGCGCTTGCTTCACTGCGTGGCACCTCGATGCAGGCAACGGTCACCTTGGCGCCCATATTGACGTGGTCGAGCAGCATGGCGGCGTAATCCATCTTGTAGATGTGATCGCCTGCCAGCACCACCACATATTTGGGGGCGTGATCGCGGATGATATCCAGATTCTGGTAGACCGCATCGGCGGTACCCCGATACCAGTTCACCTCATCCACCCGCTGCTGGGCAGGGAGCAGATCGATAAACTCGTTCATCTGGTAGCGCAGGAAAGACCAGCCCGATTGGAGATGGCGCAACAGGCTGTGGGATTTGTACTGGGTCACGACACCTACCCGACGAATGCCGGAGTTGATGCAGTTGGAGAGCACGAAATCGATGATGCGGAATTTGCCGCCGAAATGAACGGCAGGTTTTGCACGGTTGTCGGTTAACTGTTTGAGGCGACTACCCCGCCCTCCTGCGAGTACCAAAGCCATGGTCTCGTTCAGCAACTGTCTGGATTTTGCTGTATTGGCAGGTTGTAACAACATCTCATATCCCTTTGTAGATAAATCACTACAATGTTGCCTCCTTTGAGCCCTCAAGAAAGTGCTTTCAGTCACATTTTATGGTTTCTGACGTAATAAAATGACCTTTTTGTTATTAAAAATGACGGGTTGATCCGTCATTGCTTTCAATATGGTCAGTTGTCAATTGAAGCGAGCCGAGCAAAAAAAGGGGCGGCGAGAGACCGAGAGGAGGGATGGAAAAAGCCCCTGCCAATGGTTGGCAGGGGCACGGTTCGTTGAGACTCGGTAAGCCGGGCCTGGTTAACAAGGTTCAGGCTGCGTTGGCCAGTGGCTCCTCGCTCTTCTTCTGGTAGGCCTGCGGGGTGAGCCCAAGCAGCTCCTGCACGGTCGAGGCGACGGTAATGGAGGAGACGGTGCCCACCAGGATCCCGGCAAACAGGGTGAAGGAGAAGCCGTAGAGGGCGTCACCGCCAAACAGCAACAATGCGCCCACGGTAAACAGGGTGGTGCCCGAAGTGATCATGGTGCGACTGAAGGTCGCCTTGATGGCCACATCGGAGCATTCGTGGATGCCCATCTGGGTACGCGAGCTCAGCAGATCCCGCAACCTGTCCGAGATGACGATGCTGTCGTTGAGGGAGTAGCCGATCACCGCCATCAAACCGGCGATGATGTTCAGATCGAATTCGATCTGAAAGAGTGACAGCAGCCCCAGCGCCACGATGGCGTCATGGACCACCGAGAGCAGGATGCCGATGGCCTGACGCCACTCGAAGCGAAACGCCAGATAGGCCGACATCGCCAGCGAAGCGACCAGCACGGCCAGCATCCCCTGCTGGAACAGTTCGGCACCCACCTGAGGGCCGACGATGGTGGTGCGCAGCAACTCGACCGGCATCCCCAGCTGTTGGGTCAGCATGGTGGCGAGATCCGCCGCGGGCCAGGGCAGTTCGTGGGGGGGCAGCTTGATCAGCCACTCGCCGGGAATACCGGCCGAGCTGAGCTCAACGGCCCCCGCCAGCGGGGAGACCAGCATGGCATTGAGCTCATGGGCCTCTTTCAGGGTCTGGATATGAAGCTCCAGCAGGATCCCGCCGGTAAAATCGAGCCCCAGTGTCAGGCCGTTCACCAGCAAGATGGCGACGCTGGCCACGGTCAGCAGGATAGAAGCCCACAGGCCAATATAACGCCAACGGGTCAGCCCCATGGCAACGATCATTCTCAACATAATTTTCTCCTTGGCCAGCCAGCATCTGGCTGTTGGCCCATCACGACGTGTCGCGACACGCCGGGAAATAGTGTTCTGCTTTGGCCGCCCCGGCCATATCCATGGCCGATGGCGCAACCAAAGCCGCTCATCAGAGGGACGGCTGTCCCGTTACACCTTCAGCGTGCGCTCGCTGCTGCGTCCCCACAGGGGATTGATGATGGCGCGCGTCCCCCAGATCCCGGTGATCATGCTGGAGAGCAGACCCAGAATAAGGGTGATGGAGAAGCCCTGCAGCGGCCCGGAGCCGATGGAGTAGAGCACCACAGCACAGATGAGCGTAGTGATGTTGGCATCGAAAATGGTGTGGAAGGCCGAGCGATAGCCAAAATCGATGGCGTTGGCCAGTGAGCCTCCTTCTCGCAGACGGTCCCTGATCCGCTCGAAGATCAGCACATGGGTATCCACCGCCATACCCACCGTCAGCACCAGACCGGCGATCCCCGGCAGGGTCAGCACGGCGCCCGGCAGCACTGCCAGCATGCCGACCTGCATCAACAGGTTGGCGACCAGCGCCGTGATGGCAACCCAACCGAATTTGCGGTACCAGGCCATCATGAACAGCATCATGCCCGCCATGCCGAAGGCCAGCGCGGTGAAGCCCGCCTCGATATTCTGCATCCCCAGCGTCGGGCCAATACTGCGTTCTTCCAGGATCTTGAGAGGGGCGGTGAGGGCGCCGGCACGCAGCAGCATTGCCAGCTCTTGCGCCTCCGGCAGACTGCCAATGCCGGTGATGCGGAACTGGTTGCCAAGGGCGGTCTGGATGGTGGCGACGTTGATCACCTCGCTCTGGGCGCGTAGTTTGCCCTGAGCGTTGGTCTTGTACTCGGTGAAGACGGTTGCCATCGGCTTGCCCACATGCTGGCGGCTGAATTGGTTCATCTTGCTGCCACCCAGGGTGTCGAGCACGATATTGACCTGGGGTTGACCCATTTCGCCCATGTTGGCGCGGGCATCGACGATGTGCTCGCCGGTGAGTACCGGCTTGCGTGCCATGCCTACGGCCTGACCGTTGCGATCGGCGATATAGAAGTGGCTGTCGGCTTTGGCCTCGTAGAAGGCCAGCGAGGCGGTGGCCCCGATCACCTCTTTCGCCTGCTTGGGGTTGTGCACCCCAGGCAGTTCGATCCGGATGCCATCTTGGCCCTGACGCACCACTGAGGCCTCGACGATGCCGAGTTCGTTGATCCGTTTTTTCAGGATCGACAGGTTCTGGGTCACGGCGTTGTTGACCAGCAGGGTGCGCTCAGCATCGCTCAGCACCAGTTTCAGATCATTGCCGGAGCGGGTCAGCTTCCACTGATCCTGACGGGTACCAGCACTCTCCTTGATGATGGCGAGCCAGCTCTCTTGTTCGGCCACCTCCGGCAGGGTGACGGCTACGGCGCCTTGTGCCGTGCGCGTGACGCTGGCGCCGCGCAGATTGGCTTCACGGAAGCGGGTGCGCAGGGTATCCACCAGATTCTTGGTCTGATTGTCGATGACAAAGTCCACGTCCACCCCGATCAGCAGTTGGGAGCCGCCACGCAGATCCAGCCCCAGCTTGATGGGGTCGGCGCCGAGGCGGGTGATCCAGGTCGGCGCGTTGGAGTGAAATTCCAGGGTCAGGGCGGCACTGTCGCCCCCTTGCTGTTCCAGCAACTGCTTGGCGCGCTGCTGATCGCCCTGACTGGCAAAGACCAGCTCGACCCGCTCAGGTTGCTCAATGACCTTGACCGGGGTCAGGTGTTTGTCGCTCAGCAGCATCTGCTGCTGGGTGGTCAGGCGCTGCTGTCCGTGCAGGCCGAGGGAGGGCTGCTCACCGAAAAAGGTGGGCAGGGAGTAAAAGGTAAAGGTCAACAGCATCAACAGCAGCAGTGCGTACTGCCACTTGCTCATGCGGTTGAGAACGGTGCGATTGCTCTTTCTCATGGCAAACAAGCCTCTGTCAGGAGAATGGTGCCCGGGCCGATAGCAACAAGGCTCGGCAAGGCGCAAAAAATGGGATGCATCAGATGCGGATCAGGCTGCCGCCGGATCCGTCAGGAAGAGGAGATGAGCAAACAGTGGATGTGCCAGCCCCTCCGGGGTCAGGCGCTCAGATAGCTCTGGGTGAAGCGATATTGCAGATGTTGGCGCTGTAGATGGCGCCGATGGATCGCACCGAAGCGATCGCGAAAACTCTGTTTGTGATAGAGCTCGGGTGCCAGCATCAGCCAGCCGAGCAGCAACAGCAGGATGGCTTGGGCAGACCAGCTCTGGATCAGCTCGTAGACCACGCTGTTGGGCTGGTTGTCACTGCGCAGGGATTGTTCGAGACGCAGCAGGTGATTCTGATGGCTGCCGACAAATTTGATGATGCCATCATCGCTGTCGCTAAGCTGATTGAGCGCCTGACTCTGCTGCTGTTCACTCTGGGGAGATGCGGACAGCAGGGGGCCTTCCATTCGAGTGATGGAACAAAGCAGGGTGAGGGCGATAACCAGGGTTACCAGCACCAGTTTGGCTTTGTCGATAAGGCGCAAAAGTTAATTCCCGATAAATAGAAAGGGCAAACTACCACACGCGCCTGGTTTGAACAAGGCGGCCCCGAGCGCATGGCACCATTCGGTGCCGCTCGTCAGCTGCCGCTCATCTGCTTGAAGTCGCGGGCATAACCCTTGAGCAGGGAGTAGAGATGTGCCCGCTGGGAGATATCCAGCGACTGGCTCATGGCGCTCAGCCAGTTGACGGTACGCTGGCGCGACTGTTCGGTATAGCCGGTAAAGCGGCCATCCATCAGCCCATCCCCCTCGGCCAGCAGGTCAGTTAGCTCGCGGGTAAAGTCGGGACTCTGGCGCTGCTTCATCAGCCTGTCCAGCTCCTGGGTCCAGGACTCCTGAAACTCGAGCCAGGGGGGCATCAGCTCGTATTGCCATTCGGCCCACTGGGCCACCAGTGGTGCCTGTGCCGGTTTCACCTCGCCAATCCAGAACTCGAGCCGCTTGTTCATCTTGTCGCGAAACTCCGCCAGCATCTGCTCTTTGGGCTCAGTGGCAAAGTCCTTTTGCCGCTCCTGTTGCCGCTTGACCCGATCGGTCATAAAGCGGGCCACCTGCTCATCGGTCAGGGTGCGCGCCAGCCTGACCGCGCGGGGGATAGTATTTTCCAGCGTGCGGGTCAGGCTCTGCTGCACCGCATCGAGATTGGTCGAGATCTGCTCCGGCGTCATGGGGCTGGCCACCGCCTTGGCCAGCGCGTCGAGATCCTTGGCGTAGCGTGGCAGCTCGTGCTGGCGATGCCAGGCCATCAGCCCCTTCACTTCGCGGCTGAGCAGATCCTTTTGGGAGTAGGAGAGGGCGAAGTAGTCATCCAGTTGCCAGATGATGGCGGTATCGAGCCAATAGTAGATCACCCGGGTGGAGCAGCCGGTCAGCAGCAGGCCGATCAGCAGCAGACCCCAGGTTTTCGGCTTGTGCCAGCGCAACTTGTTTATCATCTGTTACTCCAGTCGTTGCCGGTTGATGGCGATCAGGGTGTCATAGTCGAGTGAGGGCTGTTGCTCTGCCATCAGCAGGGCCCAGAGCAGGCCGATATAGTCGACCCAGGGTAAAAATGCCTCGCTCTGAAAGTCGGGCCACAAGTGGCGCGGCAGGGCCTGCAGATAGTGCGCTTCCAGCGCGTCGCGCCGCTCGGCGGGCCACTCGTGGGTACGCTGGATGCTGGCGAGCTCAAAGCCGGGGTGACCTGCCGCGCCATACTCCCAGTCGATGACCCAGGGTTTGCTTCCCAACAAGTTAGCCGGATTGAGATCATGGTGGCAAGGGCGCCAGCAATCATTTGGTTCACTGCTGGCGAGCAAGCTCCGCTCCAGGGCGGGCAGCCAGGAGGGAATGTGGGCCAGTCTAGCGCGATAGCCTGCGGCGTGAGCCCGCACCGCCATCACCACCGCAGGTAGCGGCAGGCGATGGAGCTTGCGCAGCACCTCTGCCAGCAGATGGGGCTGATCGGCTTCCGGTGGCGCCGCGTGTACCCAGTTTGGCTCATCGCACCATTCGAGCAACATCAGACCGCTGGCGGGATCGCCATAGTGGCAGGGCAGCGCCAACCCTTCGGCCATCGCCCCCTGATAAAGCTGCCACTCGGTGGGGCGGTCGATGCCAAGGCGCACCGGGTCGGAGTGGCCCTGACGCAAAAAGTAACTGCGCCCCGAGGGGAGGCGCAGTCGATAGTTGCAGTTGGTCAGACCTAACCCGAGTGGTTCCAGCTGCCCCTCCCGCCAGGGGGCGGGCAGGCTGGCCAGTAGCGGATCACGGTTGCCTGTCACCGGGAGCTTGTTACCAGCCAAAGGTGGATTTCTTCGCCTGTTTGCGGATCTCTTTCTGATCGGCCCAGAGCAGTTCGCCGTTTTGCAGATCCATCAGGTTCATGGTCATCTGGTAGTAGACATCTTTCACCTTGCCATTGTCCTTGACGATGCTGGCGAGGTTGCCATAGACCATGTAGCGGGCACCGGTCTGCTTGCCCAGACGTACCATGGAGGCCGGGTCTACCATACCGCTGCTCTGCTGGTATTCGAGCTGCTGCTTGACGGCGGCCACCTTGCTCATGTCGACGAAGCGGAACTTGCCGGCCCGCAGCAACTTGGTGCGGATGGTATCGGTGATGGCTTCGGTATCGATGTGCTCGGAGGTCTTGTTGCGGATAGAGTCCATAAACATCACCGGACGACCGCCTGCGGTGATCTCGCTGGTGGCTGGCGACGCCAGCATGGAGTCTGCCATCTTGTCGGCGATGGCCTGCAGATCGCTTGAGCCGTAATCGACGGTGACGGTTTCAGTTTCAGTGGGATCGCCATAGCTGACGGTGGTGCTGGAGCAGCCGCCCAAGAGCAATGCAGAGGTCAATATCAGCAGGGCATGATTCATTTTCATCAGTAGGATTCCTCAATCACTTCGCGTACGTAAATCCGGTAACCCTGCGCCGCCGGGCTGGGCGCCAGGGCCGAAAGGGTGCGGGTCTGATAGCCATGCAGCTTGATGGGGGTCCAGCCGCGGCCATCGCTGGCGACCTCCTGACCGGCCTCATCATACCAATAGAAGATATATTGCAGCTTGTTATCGCCGCGCTGGGTGCTGGCGGCGGCTACATTGACCTGCAGCAGGCCATTTTGCTGGCGGCGGCTCAGCTCGGTCAGGGTGACGTTGACGTTTTGATGCTGCTCCAACGTGGGAGCACCGCCCGCCGGGCCATAGAGCGCCACGCCTGAGGTGTTGGTGGCGCAGCCGGTCAGCAGCAGCGCGAGCCCGAGGGCCAACCCGTATGCTTTCATCTTGCTCTCCTTAATCGGGGTGAGTGGGGCCGCGTGTGAGCCTGCCCGGTTAATTGTCTTGCTCATCTCTCTTCGCCATCTGCTCAGAGCGGCATCACCCGGGTGGTCAGACCGGCGCCAAGGCGCTGTACCCAGACCAGGGTGGTGCGTCCCTTGTGGATGGTGAGCGGCAATTGCCGCTGCGCTGCCCCCGCGCCCAGGGTGAGATTGATGTCACCTGCCAGCACCATCCCCTGCCAGCTCGATGCCTGAGCTGGCAGCGTCAGCCAGCTGCGGGTATCGGCCCGCTCCGAGAGGGTGTTGAAGATCCCCACCAGAATATTGCCCACATCCCCCCCCTCTTTGGCGGCGGTGCGGCGCATCTGCTCCTTGGCCACCAGTCGCAGCGCCTGGCGTGTCAGCATGCCGGGCAGCCGCTCCTGCAGATCTTTGGCGGCCAGCGCTTCCAGCCTGACCAGCTCGCTGGTCTGCTCGACCCGCTTGCCGACTTTCACCGTCAGCGGGCCGGTGTCGCTGGCCCGATTATCGTAATAGGGGATGGCCACGGTAAAGGTACGAAAATCGCCGCGAGAGGTGGAGATGGGCAGCGGCAGGAACAGTTCGCGCCGTGCCGGGATCAAACCATCTTCAAACAGCACCACCAGTTGGCCCTGATCTTTTGCAAGCGGCGGCGCTTTGCGGCCCACCTTTTTCTCTGTCTCGTGGATCTCGTCCGGTGAACCACGCAGCACTGCCAGTCGCAGCAAGGCATCCTGCAGGCTGCGGTTGTCCGGCGCTATCTGGTAGCCGCGCTGATAGTCGACCCAGGCGTCGTTGAGATCCCCAGCCGCCTCATAGAGCACGGCGGAAAAATAGAAGGTGTAGGCGTTCTGAAAACCGTTCTTGACCTTGCCGATCAACCGGTCGAGATCCGGTGCGCCGCGTGACATCAGCTGGCGCATCTCGCCTTCAGCCTCGGCCTCTTCGCTCTCATCCTTCGCCTTGCGTACCTCATCGGCGCGCCGTTTAAGCGCCTGCTCCTGCACCTGATTGGCCCGGCGTACTTCCACCAGGGCGCCATCGGCATCACCCCGTTGCAGGTAGTTGAGGGCCAGATAGTGGTGCAGCATGGTGCGTTCGTAATCGGGGGTGAGATAGGCCATCGACTGATCGTTGGTGAGCAGGCTGCCCACCTGATCGAGCCCGTGACTGAGCCGGTATTCGGCCTGATTGTCTTCCCACTGAAGTCGGCTGTCGGCGGCGGTGAACGCCTGCTTGCTGTCCGCATCTTGCCCTGCCAGCCAGGCAATGCGTCCCTGTTCGAGCCGAGCCAGCACAAAGGAGTCATCCCCAAGGGTCGAGTCACGCACCTCGGGCAGCGCCTCGTCGGCATGGCCCAGCAGCAGCTGGTTGCGCAGGGGCACCATCTGATCGGAGTAGGAGACGAACATATCCTGCCAGTGTGAGGCACAGCCTCCCAGCAAGACACTGGCCAGCATCAGGCCGGCCAGTCGAACGCGCGGGAGGATCACAGGCTGAGCAGCGGCCCCAGTGGCTGGCCGCCGACCAGATGCATGTGGATGTGGTAGACCTCCTGCCCGCCGTGGCGGTTGCAGTTCATGATGAGGCGATAACCATCTTCGGCGATGCCCGCCTCGCTGGCCAGCTTGCGGGCCACGGTGAACATCCGGCCAAGAGCCAGCTCATGCTCGGCTTCCACGTCGTTGACGGTGGGGATCAGGGTATTGGGGATGATCAGAATATGGGTCTTGGCCTTGGGGTGAATATCCCGGAATGCGGTGACCAGATCGTCTTGATACAGGATGTCAGCAGGGATCTCTTTACGGATGATTTTGCTGAAAATGGTTTCTTGCGCCATGGCTAACTCCCTTATATGAAAAAGAAAATCGAACTTGCACCCCAAGTGGCTCCCGAAAGGGGGCGAGCTGCGCGTCAAGTGTGACACAAGCCGAGATTTGACACAGCTGATGTCCCATTCCCTTCAGTTATTGTTAAGAATACCGATAGCCAGAGGGACGTCATCTGCATCACCTGTTCAGGGTTCTGCAGGGTATCAAAAGGACGGGGTACTCAGGCAAGGGACTTTTGCATATACAGCGGGACAATAATGAAACAAACAATGTCGGATCTCTCCATCTTGCAGCGAGTCTACCTTGGCTTCGCGATCCTGGTGGCCGTGATGGTGGCCAGTTCACTGCTCACATTTCGTAGCCAGGAGACTCTGGGGAACGCGCTGGAGCAGGTTACCCAGCAGTCGATGCCGCTGGTAATTGCCAGCAGTCAGACCCAGATCACCCTGCTCAGCGCCAACAAGTGGCTGGGGGATGTGCTCACCGAGCAGGATCCCAAACAGCTGCCGGCCGAAGTGGCCGAACTGAAACAGGCCAAGGCCGCGGTAGGCAAGAGTCTTGACGCCTTGCGCCAGCAGGTCGCCCACCACCCCGAGCTGCAAGGGGAGATGAGCACGCTCAGCCAGCAGGTCGACAGCTACCTGCAACTGACCGACACCCTGCCCGGCGAACACGAGGCACTGCTTACCCGGCTGCACAAGGTCAATCTGGCCAAGGGGCAGTTTCAGGTCAGTCTGCCCCAGTTCAAGAAGAGTCTGGGGGACATGATGGTCACCATCGACGACAGCTTTATCAAGATGCTCTCCGAGACCCTGACCACCAAGCTCTCCGCCATCGAACTCTCTACCATGGATGCCCTCAATCAGAGTATTCCCGCGCCCATTGAAGCCGCGCTCAAGCGCAACAGGATGCAGATTGAAGGGTTCAACAGCACCATCAAGGATCTGCAGGGGGAGCTCAAGGATTTCGATAACAACATGGGTCACTACGTCCATGGTTTCGTGCGCGATACGACCGCAAGCGAAGGCGTGCTCTCCCAGTATTTGGCGCTGATGAAGCAGCAGGAACAGATGCGGGAGAAGAGCAAGCAGGCCAGCGCGCTCATCGTGGCAATTCAGGATCGGCTTGAGCGGATCACTGCTCAGAGCCAGCAACTGATGAACCAGAGTATTCAGCATGCCAAAGCCGCACAGAGCCAGAGCACCCTGACTCAGGGCGCCAGCATAGCGGTTGCCATCCTGATCGCCATGCTGGTGGCTTATACCCTGGGCAAGGCCATTCGCCGTCCGCTCAGGGAGCTGCTGCGGGTGCTGACCGAAGTGACCCAGGGCGACATGACCCAGCGCATCGGTTTTCGCAGCAAGAACGAATTCGGCCAGCTGGGCAGCCAGATCAACTTGCTGATTGCCCAGATGGGGGAGGTGCTGGCGCAGCTTTCACAGGCGTCCGCCCAGCTTAACGATGCTGCTCACGGCAACCGCCATACCACCGAATCAGTGCGGGCGGATCTGGAGAAACAGCGGCAGGAGACCGCCTCGGTCGCCGCCGCCATGACCCAGATGGAGGCCTCGGTGCGGGAGGTGGCGCAGGCGGCCAACCAGACCCTGGAGCGGGTGCAGGATGTGGAGAAGGCCTCCGAGATGGGGCGTAAGGTGATGGCAGGCAATATCACCACCACTCATCAGCTGGCGGGCAAGCTGCAACAGACTGGCAAGGTGATTGGTGATGTGAGCAGCATGAGCAGCCAGATCGGCAACATCCTCGATGTTATTCGCGGCATCGCCGAGCAGACCAACCTGCTGGCCCTCAATGCGGCCATCGAAGCGGCGCGGGCCGGCGAGCAGGGGCGCGGTTTTGCGGTGGTGGCCGATGAGGTGCGCAGTCTGGCGGGTCGTACCGCCCAGTCCACCAGCGAGATCCAGACCATGATCGAGAACCTGCAGCAGGGGGTTGCCAAGGCAGTGACAGTAATGCAGGAGTGTTCTCGCGAGATGGACAGCTGCGTCGAGCAGAGCTCTCACGCCAACAACGCCATGGAGGAGGTGCAGGGGATTGTGGTGCTGATCAGCGACATGTCGAGCCAGATCGCCTCTGCTGCCGAGCAGCAGCAGGCCACCAGCGCCGACATCGCCACCAATCTCAACCGCATCTCCGATATCTCGGATCTCAACTATCAGGGGATTGAGCGGGTAGCCGAGACCAGCCAGCAGCTGGACTCCCTCGCCGAGCAGCAGGAGAGCCTGGTCAAGCGCTTCCGCCTCAGCGCCTGATGGTCGAGAGTTGAAACAACAAGGCCCCGCAGATGCGGGGCCTTCTCTTTATTGCTGCAGCGACAAGGGGATCAGGCGTAGGCAATCGCACCCTTGCCGACCCCTTCATAGGCGACAATCTTGACGAACTTGTCGCCCACTATATTCTTCACTTCGCGAGCAATGTAGCAGGCCAGCAGCTCGACCGTGGTGTCGGTGTCGATCATCTCCACCTCGGCGGTGGGGATGGCCAGCTGGAACAGCCCTTGCGGCGCCATATATTTGAAGCCGCAGTGATGCTCGCCAAGCTGGGCATTGGCGCGAGGGCTCAAAGCGAGCTCGGTCAGCGCCACCTTGTCCTCCTCGGTGCCGAGGTAGATATCGCCCCAGCGCTCGGCCCAGTTGAGCTCAAGCTCCTGGTCGCGCTCGCCATCGATGTGGATCTCGATGGGAGAGCGGTGGCCGTGGGCGATGCGCTGGCAGTTGCCATCGTGCTTTTTCAGGCCGTGGCTGTAGTGGTAGAAGGCACCGGTGATCGCCTCCTGACGCAGGGTCAGCGACAGATCCTTGATGTTGCCCGGCAGCCGTTTGGCCAGCACCGCCAGCAGGTAGCGGGTCACCGACTCTTTATCAACTTGCGGGGCAGGGATAAAGGCAAAGCCCTGGGATGGGCAGCGCAGATGGATGGAGCGACCCGGGCGCAGCAGATCCACTGTGCTTTCGTCACCATCCAGTGTCTCGACGTGGATCAGCGGGCACTCGGTCGGCACCAGCAGCTTGTGGTCCACCTCTTCATCAATGATCGACTTGATCAGCTTCTTTACCCGGCCAAAGTCCAGCAGCATGCTCATTTCGTTGAGCTCACCGCTCATTTCGATATCTACCAGCCAGCTCTCACCCACCATGCCGCGGCGTTCGCACAGGTAGCTGGAGTCGATCACGGTCAAATCTCTTACAAATAACTTCATCAGTCAGGCCTTGCTACAGAGAAAGGGCAGTTTTGCGCTATTATGACCCGCGATTATCGGCAAAGGAACTGGAACCCCCCATGAACAAACTGCTTATCAAGAATGCCACCTTGGTCAACGAAGGCCGCATCTATGCCTCCGATGTGTTGATCGAGGGGGAACGGATTGCCCGCATCGCCCCGGATATCGAGGCGCCCGATGCGCTGGTTATCGATGCCGCAGGTCGCCATCTCATCCCCGGAATGATCGATGATCAGGTCCACTTCCGGGAGCCGGGATTGACCCACAAGGGGACTATCGCCAGCGAATCCCGCGCCGCCGTCGCCGGTGGCACCACCAGTTTCATGGAAATGCCCAACGTCAATCCCCAGACCACCACCCTCGACGCCCTCGAAGCCAAATACCAGATCGCCGCCAACTCCTCCGTCGCCAACTACAGCTTCTATCTCGGCGCCACCAACGACAACCTCGAAGAGATCAAGCGTCTCGACCCCAAGCAGTCCTGCGGGGTCAAGGTGTTTATGGGCTCTTCGACCGGCAACATGCTGGTGGACAATCAGGAGACCCTGGCGGCCATCTTCCGCGAAAGTCCGGTGATGATCGTCACCCACTGCGAAGACACCCCGACCATCGCCAAGGCGGAAGAGGCGGCGCGGGCCAAGTGGGGCGAGAATGTGCCGATGGGCGAGCACGGCCGCATTCGCAGTGACGAGGCGTGCTACAAATCCTCCAGCATGGCGGTGGCGCTGGCGAAAAAATACGGTGCCAAGCTGCACGTGCTGCATCTGACCTCGGCCAAGGAGCTGTCGCTGTTTACCGCCAGCCACGACCTGAGCGAGCTGAAGGACAAGAACATCACCGCCGAGGTGTGCGTTCACCACCTCTTCTTCAATGATGCCGATTACGAGACCCAGGGCAGCCTGATCAAGTGCAACCCTGCGGTGAAGAGTGCTGCCGACCAGCAGGCACTGCTGGATGCGGTACGCAACGACGTGCTCGACATCATCGCCACCGACCACGCGCCCCACACCTGGGAAGAGAAGCAGAACAGCTACTTCAAGGCGCCGTCCGGTGTGCCGCTGGTGCAGCACTCTTTGCAGGCGCTGCTGGAGCTCTACCACAACGGCGTGTTTACCCTGGAGACCATCGTCAAGAAGACCTCCCACGCGGTAGCCGAGCGCTTCCAGGTGCAGGATCGCGGTTATATCCGCGAGGGGTATTTCGCCGATCTGGTGCTGCTGGATCTGGGCAAGCCCTATGTGGTCAACGATGACAACATCCTCTACCACTGTGGCTGGTCGCCCTTCAACGGCTACCGCTTCCACAGCACGGTGGAGATGACGCTGGTGAACGGCCAGATCGCCTGGCAAAACGGGCAGGTGACTGACCAGATCCTGGGCAAGCGGCTGACCTTTAACCGCTGATTGTTCGCAAAGCAGGCGAACGCACTGTGGCCGAGGAATTGGCGGCGTTTCCCTGTTGACATGGCTAGGTCATCTCCATAAACTCTGCCCCCGTCAGCCGAGCTGACTCCGTCGGTGTGTAGCGCAGCCAGGTAGCGCATCTGCATGGGGTGTAGAGGGTCGGAGGTTCGAATCCTCTCACACCGACCAAATTCCCCGATAAAGGCCTTGTCAAACGACAAGGCCTTTTCTTTTGCCTGCGATTTGCCGCACAGGCGTGAAGCCAGTGGTGATGCACGCGGGTCGCTGTTGGCGTGAGTCGATTGTGCAGCCACCGCGCTTTATGGTGTAGTAACGACTCTGTTGCTCATTTGCCTGGCGAGGCCTCTCGTGTCTGCATCCGTATCTAAACCCTGTTGTCTGCTGATGCTCACCCTGCTGCTGGTGGGCTGCGCCACCCCTTACGAGAGTGAAAAGTCATTCTGGAACGGCCAGACCGGTTTCTCCCAGACCCGGCTTGGCCCGGACAAATGGCAGCTGGAGTTTGTCGGCAACGATCTGGTGGACAGGGAGACCGCCCGCAAATATGTGCTCAAGCGGGCAGGGGAGCTGGCACAGGCAGAGGGTTACTCCTGGCTCAAGGTCGATGAGCTGCTCATTAACCGCGATGCCGTCAGGGTGACCCCATCACGGCCGATCTTCGGCTTTGACGAGGATGAGCCTGATCTCTTTATGGCCCAGATGCAGGTGCAGCATACCATCTCGGCGCTGCTCACTTTTCGCCTGTTGCCACGGGCACTCGATGAGCGAACTCTGAATGCGAAATATCTCGCAGAAATCAAAATAAGCAGCGATTAATATTGGTGGTTTGCAAGATCCATATCACATACACCTAATGGCAGGATAAAATTCTGGATAAAGCCTCTAGATTTACCCCCTGCTTTTAGGCATTCTCCCAGCATACCAGCCGCCAGGAATCAACGGCTCGGATCACAAAAACGGACTGTAGTGGCTCCCACGCCACTGTTTACGGCTTGCACCAATCAAAACCGGGACTCCCCCATGAAAATGAATAAACTGACGGTCGCCATCCTCATCTCCATGATGTTTGGCATCCTCACCGGCCAGGGCTATCGTATGTTTGCCGCAGATCAGGCTGCGGATTTCGCCAATAACATCACGATCCTGACCGATATCTTCCTGCGACTGATCAAGATGATCATCGCTCCCCTGGTCTTCACCACTCTGGTGGTCGGGATCGCCAAGATGGGCGACACCCGCACCGTGGGGCGTATCGGTGCCAAGACCCTCGGCTGGTTTATGCTGGCCTCCCTGATGTCCCTGAGTCTGGGTCTGGTGATGGTGACCCTGATGCAGCCGGGTGTGGGTCTTTCACTCTCCCTGCCCAATGACACCGCCAGCTCGGGCATTGCTGCCGGTGCCATTACCCTGAAAGATTTTGTGACCCACGCCATCCCCAAGAGCGTGGTAGAGGCGATGGCCACCAACGAGATCCTGCAGATCGTGGTCTTCTCCCTCTTCTTCGGTCTGGCTGCCGCCGCGCTCGGCGATCTGGCCAAGCCGGTAGTGGTGCTGATGGCCAGCGCTGCGGAGATCATGCTGAAAGTGACCGGTTATGTGATGAACTTTGCGCCATTCGCGGTATTTGGCGCCATCGCCGCCATGGTAGCCAAAGAGGGGTTGGGTATTCTGGTTACCTACGGCAGCTTTATGGCCCAGTTCTATATCGCGCTGGCCTGCCTCTGGCTGCTGCTGATCGCCATGGGCAGCGTTTTCCTGCGTGGTCGCGTCATCAAACTGTTGGCGATGATCCGCGAACCCATCCTGCTCGCTTTCTCGACCGCCAGCTCCGAAGCCGCCTATCCGAAGACCCTGGATCGTCTGGAGAAGTTCGGTTGTGACAAGCGCATCGCCAGCTTCGTGCTGCCGATGGGGTACTCCTTCAACCTCGATGGCTCCATGATGTACTGCACCTTCGCGGTGATGTTCATCGCCCAGGCGTATGGCATCGAGCTCTCCATGGCCCAGCAGATCACCATGCTGTTGCTGCTGATGGTCACCTCCAAGGGGATGGCCGGGGTACCGCGCGCCTCTCTGGTGGTGATTGCCGCGACCCTGAACCAGTTCCATATTCCGGAAGCTGGCATCCTGCTGCTGCTGGGGATCGACCATTTCCTCGATATGGGCCGCTCTGCCACCAACGTGCTGGGCAACGCCATCGCCGCCAGCGTGGTTGCCAAGACCGAAGACAGCTTGGGTGACACCGTCGCGCTGGGCGAGAGTGAGCCAGCCAAAGCCTGATCACAACGCCATGAAAAATAAACAACAACGGCCCGCTAAAGCGGGCCGTTGTTGTTTATGGCTCGTCTACACTGCTAGATAGTTTCCATCTGGAGTGTACGGTTATGAATATTGCTCGTCGACTGCAACTGATCGCGCTGCTGGTGATTCTGACGCTCATTTTTCTCAGTTGGTTCAGTATCAATCGCCTTGGGGCAGGCAACCGTGATTTGAGCTATGTGACGGACAATACGGTGCCGAGTATTTCCCTTATCAAGGAAGTCCAGGCCGATTTCTATGAGCTGCATTCGCATGTGCAGACTCATATCCTCAACACTGACAATAGCAAGATGCAGCAGATCGAAACGAATATTGCAGATATGCGTAAACAGATCAGCTCACTGTTGGATAAATACAAAAGCGATATGCTATCCAATGATGAAGATCGGCGCCTGACTGACGATGATCAACGCATTATTGCGCAATACTATCAGGCGATAGACAAGGTTCTGCTGCTTTCCAGCCAAAACAAGAATGATGAGGCAAGAGACGAGCTAGCAACGGAAGCCTCCAGACTGTTTGAAGAATTTGCCAAGGCAATCGAGCTTCACGTCAACTTCAATATGGATTTGGGACTGGCGCTCAAGAAGCAGGGCCAGGAGAACTACGACAACAGCCTGCAAACCCTGTTGCTTATCGCCGGTGGTGCCACCGTACTGACGATGGGGCTGTTTGTCTGGTTGTTCAATCAGGTGGCCAATCCCCTTCGCACCGCCATGGATACCCTGACCCGGATCCAGCGCGACCTCAACTTTACCCTCAGAGCGGATGTGAAACAGCAGGATGAGATTGGTCTGACCCTCAATGCGGTCAACCGGTTGCTCGATACGCTGCAACAGACATTTACCGAATTTTCCGTCGGCAGCTTGCAGATCAAGAGCACTGCCGAATCCCTCTCTCAAGCGGCGCAGCACCTCGCCAGCTCGGCCAGTCAGGCCAATGATGCTACCAGTCTGATCGCCGCCGGTGTGGAAGAGATGACTGTCAGCATCACAGATATCTCCCAGCGTACCCAGGAGACGAGCCGTATCACCAATGAGTCAGGGCAGCTGGCTAGCGAAGGAAGCAGAACCATAGATCGTACCGTTCATGCCATCAACGAGATCGCCGACTCCATTCGGCAGGCCTCGGCCGAGGTCATTGCGCTGGGTGAGGGCATTTCGCGCATTGGCGGTGTGGTCAACGTGATCCGTGATGTGGCGGGGCAGACCAACTTGCTGGCCTTGAACGCGGCCATTGAGGCGGCGAGGGCCGGGGAGTCCGGCCGTGGCTTTGCGGTGGTGGCAGATGAAGTGCGCAAACTGGCTGAGCGCACAGCCCAATCCACTCAGGAGATATCTGCCACTGTAGAGGCGATCCAGCAGGAGTCGAACAATACGGTCTCCCGCATGCATCTGGTGGAGGAGAAGGTGAGCCAGGGGGTCAACATGGCTACCGAGAGTGGCGCCATTATTGCCGAAATCCGCAGTGCGTCGCACCGGGTGATGGAGCAGGTGGGCGAGATCACCAATGCCATCCGCGAGCAGAGTTCGGCCGCCGAGTCGATCGCTCATCAGGTAGAGCAGATTGCTCAGGTCGTGCAGCAAACCAGCAGCACAGCGGAGGAGACCTCAGCCGCAGCCGAGGAGCTCAATGTCACCACCGAGAGCATCCACCAGCAGATATCCCGCTATCGCATTCAGTAACGCCGAGAGTTGTTATCCATACGCTATCCCCGCCAGCCAGCTGGCGGGGATTTTTTATATGGCCTGCTTAGAAGCCTGAGCCCGGTTGCTGCAAAAATGTCGCCTCTTCCGGTGTGCTGGTGCGACCCAGAATGTCGTTGCGGTGGGGGAAGCGGCCAAAGCGTTCGATGATCACCTGATGGCGGCGGGCAAAGTCGGCAAATCCGGCAAAGGTCGCCTGCGCCGGTGTGCCAGCTTGCTCGGCAGCCAGTGCCTCGAACAGCGCCACACTTCTGGCCTGTTGTTCGCGGGATTCGGCATGCTCCAGCGGCAGATAGAAGAAGACCCGCTCCAGTGGTGAGAGGGATTTGTCCGCCCCGATGGACAGCCCTTTCAGGCAGAGATCCCGTGCCAGCGGATCCCGGGCAAAGGCTGCAGGCGTGCCGCGATGGATATTGCGGGGCAACTGGTCGAGCAGCAGGATCAGCGCCAGCCGACCGCTGGGGAGATCGGCCCAGTGGGCGAGACTGCCCTTGGCTGCGGCCTCTGCCAGCTCGCCAAAGCGGCTGGCCAGCAGGGCATCCGTTTCGCTGCTTTTTCCCCACCAGAGCGGGGCTTGCCGTGTGGCCCGCAGGACGTCATCGGCTTCGTTGCCAAACCAGAGAGCGAGCAGAGATTGCCAGGGTTGCATGGGAACTCCTTGAGGTGATTCAGAGGGAACCAGGAACAAATGGCTCAGGGGTGCTGCCGAAACGGCGGCTTCTCGTTACACTGTGCCATCTTTTGCCCGAAAGACGTAACCCCCGATGGTGAGCGCCGGATTCTTGGCGCGGCCGATGATGGCCTGCGATCGCCATGAGGTGGTCCTGTTGACCCTGGTGGTTATCGGGACGTACACCTCTCTCCCGGGGTTGTTCTCACTGATATAAGGAAGCTTTGATATGGCCGGAACCAGTTTGTTGGCCCTGCTCGATGATATCGCCAGCGTGCTTGATGACGTGGCGCTGATGACCAAGGTCGTGGTGAACAAGCGCGAGACATTTTTCGGGAAGACGTTTCTCACTGATATAAGGGATCTTTGATATGGCTGGAACCAGTTTGTTGGCCCTGCTCGACGATATCGCCAGCGTGCTTGATGACGTGGCGCTGATGACCAAGATGGCGGCGAAGAAGACCGCCGGGGTATTGGGGGATGATCTGGCCCTCAACGCGGAGCAGGTTTCCGGAGTGCGTGCCGAGCGGGAGCTGCCGGTGGTGTGGGCGGTGGCCAAAGGCTCATTTCGCAACAAGCTGATTCTGGTGCCCGCCGCCATCGCCATCAGTGCCCTGGTGCCCTGGCTTATCACGCCACTCTTGATGCTGGGAGGCGCCTACCTCTGCTTTGAGGGGGCCGAGAAGCTGGCCCACAAGTTCCTGCCTCATGAAGTGAGCGAAGGTGAGGCACACACAGCTCCTATTCCCGATGATCTGGTCGCCTTCGAGCAGCAGAAGGTAAAAGGGGCGATCCGCACCGATTTTATTCTCTCTGCCGAGATCATCGTCATCGCTCTTGGCACGGTACAGGGAGCAAGCCTCGTGCTGCAGCTATCGGTGGTGGCGGGCATCGCCCTGCTGATGACCATCGGGGTCTACGGGTTGGTGGGGCTGATCGTCAAGCTCGATGACATCGGTCTGCATCTGCTGCAAAAGCCCGATGGCAGCGCCTTGCGCCGCGCTGTGGGGCAGGGACTGTTGGTGACGGCGCCTCGTCTGATGCACCTGCTGGCACTGGTCGGCACCATCGCCATGTTTATGGTGGGCGGCGGCATTCTGGTGCATGGCTGGCCCTTTGCCCATCACCTGATTGAAGGTGCAGCCGCTGTAGTCGCCACCCTGCCCACAGCAGGTGCCGTACTGGCGGCGGTGACGCCGACGCTGCTCAACGCCGTGGCCGGTGTGGTGGCGGGTCTGCTGCTGGTTGCCGTGATGACGCTGGTGAGCCGTCTCGCCCCGGCCAAGGGATAAGCGAGCTTGCGGGCCATTGTCTCTTTTTTCCTCTCTTCATTTTTTGGCCTTCGGGTTGCCCGGTTTCGGACTTGCTGCCCGCAGGTCTGCTGCGCCTCCCGATAAAGGCCTTTGCGAGAAGCTATGTATCAACAACAGTGGAATAACGACCATATCTACCCGGGCCTCGACAGCCCAGAGCTGGAAGCGGACATGCGCGCCGCCCGCCACGCGCTGGAGGAGCTGACCAGCTATATGGCGGGTCTGGACATGGTGCGCGGTGATGACGCTGCACTGCTGGATTTCTTGCGGGAAGTGCGGCTGCGCGCCCGTGATATTCGCCATATCGGCTGGAACGTCGCCATTCTGGCCGCATGCCGCGGCAGTCAGGATGCGCGGGATCCGCAGGCCAAACAGTTGGCGTCCCGTGCCCGCGCCCTTAATGCCGATCTGTTCAAGACGCTGGCGCCGGTGGAAGATCTGATGCTGGCCTTGCCGGAAGAGGAATTCGCCGCGCTGATGGCGGATCCGCTACTAGGCGAGGAGGCGTTCCGCCTGCGCCACGAGCGTCGTTTGCAGGATCAGCGCCTGCCGGTGGCGGCAGAGCAGCTGGTGATTGGTCTGGGCACCGATGGCCTGCACGCCTGGGGCAACCTCTACAACGATCTGGTGGGCAAGATCCGCTTGACCATTGATGGCCGCGAGATGGGGCTGGCCGAGGCGAGCAATCTGCTCTCCAGCCCGATACGTGCGCTGCGTTTAGAAGCCTTTGATGCCATCAGCGCCGGTTGGGAAGGTGAGCAGGAGACGGTTGCCGCTATCCTCAATGCCCTCAACGGCTGGCGGCTGGAGCTGGCCCGTCAGCGTGGCAAAACCCGTGTGCTCGATGCGCTGGATCTCTCCTGCCACCAGAGCCATATCGAGCGTGCCACCCTCGATGCCCTGATGAGCGAAACCTGGCGAGCCCGTGGGTTGGGCCAGCGGGCGCTGGAGCTGATGGCCGAGTGCCTTGGTCTCGACGATCTGGGGCCGGAGGATCTCTTTGCGCCGCCGCCAGCTGCCAGCAGCCGCGACATTCCTTTTGATGAGGCGATCGAGTTGATTGCCGATGCCTTTAGCCGTTTCGATCCCGAGATGGGGGCGTTTGCCCGCATGATGGCCGAGAAGGGGTGGATTGATGCGGCCCCCACGCCAAATCGCCGCACCGGCGCCTACTGCACCAAGTTTGCCGAACCGGTCGAGCCGCGGGTCTTCGTCACCTATGCCGGCACTATGGACAACGTCATTACGCTGGCCCATGAGCTGGGCCACGCCTGGCACAACTGGGTCATTCGCGATCTGCCGATGAGTCAGCGCAGCTATCCCATGACGCTGGCGGAGACGGCCTCCATCTTCGCCGAAACCCTGGTGCGCAGCGCCCTGTTCGAGCAGGCGCAAAGCCCGGAAGAGCAGCTGGCCATCGCCTGGGCCGAGGCCGACGGCGCAGCCACCTTCCTGGTCAATATCCCGGCTCGCTTCGATTTCGAGCAGGCGCTGGTGGCCGAGCGGGCGCAGGGTTATGTGCCGGCAGAGCGACTCAAGGCACTGACCGACGAGGCGTGGGGACGCTGGTATGAGGGGAGCCTGACCCGCTATCACCCCATGTTCTGGGCGGCCAAGGCGCACTTCTCCATCCCAGGGCTGGGCTTTTACAACTACCCCTATCTGTTTGGTTATCTGTTTAGCCTCGGGGTCTATCAGCAGTTGATGAGCCGCAAGGCGGCGGGGGAAGAGGGAGTGGCCGAGGCGTATCGCGCCTTGCTGCGCGATACCGGCCGGATGAGCGCCGAAGATCTGGTAGCCAAGCATCTGGGGCAGGATATCCGTGAGGCCGCTTTCTGGCAGGGGAGTCTGGCACAAGTAGCGCAGGCGGTAGAGCGCTTCGCGCAGTTGCCTGCCTGATTGGGTCAGCGGTGATATGAACAACAGGCCCCCGGACCGTCTCGCTGTCCGGGGGCCTGTTTGTTATGCCTGCTCTTGCTGCGGTTTGATGGGACCTACGAACAGAGGACGGGTCTGGTGAGTCAGATCCGGCTGATAGCCGTTGAAGAAGAGGTTGAGCAGCACCGAGCTGATGGTGGCCAACAGAATACCGCTATGAAAAAGCGGTTGTAGCTGCGCCGGAAGCTGCTGGAAAAAATTCCCGGAGACCGTCGGGATCATGCCAATTCCAAGACTGATGGCGACGATATAGAGGTTGTGACGGTTGCTGTTGTAATCGGTGCGCGCCAGGATGCGAATACCGGTTGCCAGCACCATGCCGAACATGACGATACCGGCGCCCCCCAGCACGAAGGGCGGGATGGAGGCGACCAGCACCGACATCTTGGGGATGAGGCCAAAGGCAAGCAGGATCCCCCCCGACATCACGCAGACCCAGCGACTCGATACTCCGGTCACGCTCACCAGACCGATATTCTGGGAGAACGATGTGTGGGGGAAGCTGTTGAAGATCCCACCAATGATGGTGCCTATGCCATCCACCCGCAGCCCGCGCACGATATCACCGCGCCTGGCCGGATGGCCGACGATGTCGCCAAGGGCCAGAAACATACCCATCGACTCGATAAAGGTGATGAGCATGATGACTGTGAGGGTGGCGATGGAGATGGGATCGAAGGTGGGCCAGCCGAAGGCGAAGGGCACTATGGGGGCAAACCAGGCTGCCTCGCCGAGGCCGTCGAGGCTCACTTCGCCCATGGCGATGGCCACCACGAAGCCGAAGATGATCCCGAGCAGCACCGAAATATTGCTGAAAAAGCCCTTGGTGAAGCGGGTCACCAGCAGGATAAAGACGAGCACCAGAAAGCTGGTGCCGATGTAGCGCAGGCTGCCATATTCCGGATTGCCCTTGCCCCCCGCCATCCAGTCGATCCCCACCTGCATGATGCTGATCCCGATGGAGGTGATAACCACCCCGGTCACTACGGTGGGGAAGAGCGGCATCAGCCTACCTATCAGCGGCACTAGCAGGGTCGAGATGATACCGGCGGCGATGGTGGCGCCGAAGATGCCCGTCAGCCCCAGATCCGGGTTGGCTCCGATGGCCAGCATCGGCATCACGGCGGCAAAGGTGACCGACATGATGACCGGCAGCCGGATCCCGGCAAAGCGGCCAATCCCGACACATTGCAACAGGGTGACGATACCGCAGCAGAAGAGATCCGAACTGATAAGGTAGGAGATCTGCTCCTTGGGCAGCCCCAGACTGCCGCCGATCACCAACGGCACCGCCACGGCGCCGGCGTACATCACCAGCACATGTTGCAGGCCCAAGGTAAAGAGTTGGCCCATGGGGAGCATGCGCTCCACTTCATCCACCGGGCGCTTGCGCGTGCCCGGTCGGGGGGAGGGGGGGTTGGTCTCGTTCATGAACAGATCACTCCTTGAAGCCCGCGCAACTGCTACAGGCAAGATAGTGAAAGCCGCAGCTTTCCCGGTCATTGATCTCGTGTATTGACAGAGGTGCCAGATCCCTTTGCAGTGGTGAGAGGGATCCGGTGCAGCACGGGTCAGTGCACAAAACATGCACAATGCCGCTCATGAGCGAAAACGTTTGGCGATAACGCCTTGTTTTTGCGGGATGAGTCACATACCGGCCAGATAAGTGTCCGGCTGTTGGCAGGGGAAGGAGGTGGGGCATCTCAGATTGGTAAGGGATTTATCATTATCGGTCTGGCGATCTCACTTTGATAGCCAGGCACCAGAGCGTTGCTCGCAATGCTCCCCCCTGCATGTGACGGCGCTCGCGGGTCACAAGGCGCAATCGGGGGCGGGGGCGTGATCCAAAGCAAGAAAGTTGGATGTTTTGGTGGCGCGCGGGGCAGCCGCTGGGGTAGTTTCGATAAAACCGACACAGTTCCTGAGGTCTTATCCATGATCATCTATCTGCATGGCTTTGATGCCACCAGCCCCGGCAATCACGAGAAAGTGCTGCAGTTGCAGTTTATTGATGATGATGTGCGTTTCGTGCACTACAGCACGGTTCACCCCCGTCATGATATGAGCCATCTGCTCAAGGAAGTGAAAAAACAGCTCGATATGAGTACCGATCCCAAACCACTGATCTGCGGTGTCGGACTTGGTGGCTACTGGAGCGAACGGATCGGCTTTCTGTGCGGCATTCGCCAGGTGATCTTCAACCCCAACCTGCACCCAGAAGAGAACATGCAGGGCAAGATCGACCGGCCGGAAGAATATGACGATATCGGTACCAAGTGTGTAACTGAATTTCGTAAGAAAAATTCAGGAAACTGCCTGTGTATCCTTTCCGTTCAGGATGAAGTGCGCGATAATCGGGACACTGAACGTGAATTGAAGAACTATTACGACATCGTGTGGGATGAGCGCGAGACTCATAAGTTCAAAAATATCTCGCATCATCTACAGCGGATGAAGGCCTTCAAAGAAGCCTGATCCATCACGTCGACCGATTTCGTTTTAGGGAGCCAATGGCTCCCTTTCGTTTTGAGGAACCGAGGAAAATCATCATGATGAATATTGTCGTTGTAGGCGGCGGCGCCGGTGGCCTGGAGCTTGCTACCAGTCTGGGTCGCAAGCTTGGCAAAAAGAACAAGGCCAAGATCACTCTGGTCGATCGCAACCGCACCCACCTGTGGAAACCCTTGCTGCACGAAGTAGCCACTGGATCCATGGATGCGGGCATCGATGCCCTGAGCTACCAGTCTCACGCCAAGAACCACGGCTTCGACTTCCAGCTCGGCACCCTGACCGACATCAAGCGCGACGAGAAACGCATCGTGCTGGCCCCGATCCACGACGACAATGGCGACATCGTGGTCAACGAGCGCGAGCTGCCCTACGACTATCTGGTGATGGCCATCGGTTCTGTCTCCAATGACTTCAACACCAAGGGCATCAAGGATCACTGCATCTTCCTGGATAGCCCCTCCCAGGCGCACCGCTTCCACAACAGCATGATGAACCGCTTCCTGCAGTTCGCGACCGAATATAAGCCGGGCGACAAGGTGAAGATTGCCATCGTCGGCGGCGGCGCCACCGGCGTAGAACTCTCTGCCGAGCTCTACAACGCGGTCGAGCAGCTCTACGCCTACGGCTTCAAGAACCTCACCACCGACAGCCTGAAGGTTACCCTGGTGGAAGCGGGCCCGCGCATTCTGCCGGCTCTGCCGGAGCGCATCAGCGGCGCCGCTCATCAGGAGCTGGTCAAGCTGGGTGTGGACGTGCGTACCGCCACCATGATCACCGAAGCGACCAGCGACGGTCTGCACACCAAGGATGGCGAGCTGATTGAAGCTGACCTGATGGTGTGGGCGGCCGGTATCAAGGCTCCGGATTTCATGAAGGATATCGCTGGTCTTGAGACCAATCGCATCAACCAGCTGGTGGTGAAAGAGACCCTGCAGACTACCCGTGACGAGAACATCTTCGTTATCGGTGACTGCGCAGCCTGCCCGCAGCCGGATGGCAAGTTCGTGCCGCCGCGCGCCCAGTCTGCCCACCAGATGGCCAGCCAGGCATTCAAGAACATTCTGGCCAAGATGAACGGCGGCGAGATGAAGCCCTACCTCTACCACGACCACGGTTCGCTGGTCTCCCTCAGCCGCTTCTCCACCGTGGGCAGCCTGATGGGTAACCTGATGCGCGGCTCCATGATGGTGGAGGGCTACATTGCCCGTCTGGTCTACATCTCCCTCTACCGGATGCACCAGATCGCCCTGCACGGCTACGTCAAGACCGGCCTCATCATGCTGGTGGGTCGCATCAACCGGGTACTGCGCCCGACCCTGAAGCTGCACTAAGCCGGGATTTGGCATAATTCGGAATAGCAAAAGGAGAGGCGATGGCCTCTCCTTTTTTATGGGCGCAGATCAGGAACGAGAGAGCTACTTGCCCAGATAGGTACGGTCGAAGAAGGTATTGACCCAGTGAGGGCGGTAGATGGCCAGCACTGTCATCGCCATGCCGTTGAGCAGAGCTTCGGGGAACAGCAGCAGTGGCCAGATGGAGAGGTAATCCGCCGTGATGGTGTGCCAAGGGTAGCTGTCACTTAGCCCCATCAGCAACGCACTGGCGGCCACCTTGACCGAGATGGTGATGGCGCCGCCGAGAAAGGCGGCCACGAAGATATAGACAAAGAGATGGCGCGGCAGCCAGGCCCAGCTGGCCAGAAACAGCAACCAGCTGGTGGCTACCGGCAGGGCGATGCCAACCAGTGCCTGCCAGCCAAAATCGGCCAGATTGGTGACACCGAAGTAACCGAGCACCAGCAGGGTCAGGCAAGGGGCGAGCAGTGCCAGCCGCCAGCCAAGCAGCAGGGTGAGGGAGGTGAGCCCGAGAAAATGGACCTCCAGCCCCTCATGCAGACCGGCCCTTAGATACCAGAGCGGCACCAGCGCGATGGCACTACCCAGCAACAGGTGCTGATAGAGGGGGTTGTCATGGAGGGTCTGCCACAGGGAGCGGCGCAGGCTGAAGGCCAGCAGTACCAGCCAGATCAGGAGGGCGGCGAGTTGTCCTTCACTCATCTTGTCGTCCATTCATGCAGTAGAGTCCGGGCGGCCTTCCCGACCGCCCCATAGCAGAGCAGGCTGACGAATCAGCCTGCTTTTACCATCAATATTTGACGTTGTTGTGGTACTTGCCGAGGATGCCCTTGACCCGTTCCATGGTCTCCTTGCTGGGGGGCTTGATCCCGCTCAGCTCGTACGGGTCGCCCAGCACGTCCCACTTGTGTTTGCCGAGCTCATGGTAGGGGAGCAGCTCCACCTTCTCCACGCTCTCGCCCAGCTCGGCGATAAACTGACCCAGCCCTTCGGCGCTCTCGTCGTCATCGCTCCAGGTCGGCACCACCACGTAGCGGATCCACATGGTCTTGCCTTTGGCTGCCAGATAGCGGGCAAACTCCAGGGTGTATCTGTTGCTGACGTGGGTCAGCGGAATGTGTTTCTCGTCATTGATCTGTTTGATGTCGAGCAGCACCAGATCGGTCTGGTCGAGCAGCTTGTCCACCTGTTCGTCGAGATGACGGACGAAGCCGTTGGTGTCGAGACAGGTGTGGATCCCTTTCTCTTTGCAGGCGGTAAAGAGTTCGGTAATGAAAGCCGGTTGCAGCATGGCTTCACCGCCGGACGCTGTCACGCCACCGCCGGAGGCATTCATGAAGTGGCGATAGCTGGTGATGTCACTCATCAACTCCGGTACGGTCACTTCGCGGCCACCTTCGGTATCCCAGGTATCGCGGTTGTGGCAGTACTTGCAGCGCATCAGGCAGCCTTGCATGAATACGATAAAGCGTATTCCCGGGCCATCGACAGTGCCGCAGGTTTCGACGGAATGGATCCGGCCAACGGTGCCGTGAGCTCCGGCTGGCTGGCTGATTTCAACGGCAGGGATCCGATTAATGACAGACATAAACAACTCCAACGATTCGAGCAGGCCGTCATTTTATTACATAAACCCCTATTGATCCTACACCTTTAGTCCGGCGCCCGGCTGCCAAGCAGCTGCTCCAGCCCCTTGACGGTGAGCGGCCGACTGGTGAGAAACCCTTGATAATGCTGGCATCCCAGCGCTTTGAGGATGGCCAGCTGCGCCTCCTCTTCCACCCCTTCGGCGGTGACGGTAAAACGGAAGACCTGGGCCAGATCGAGTATCGCCTTGACGATGGCTCTGTCCTGTTCGCTGTGTACCAGGGTCTGAATGAAGCTTCTGTCCAGTTTCACCTCGTCGGCGGGCAGATCCCGCAGATAGGCCAGCGACGAGTAGCCGGTACCGAAGTCATCGATGGAGATGAGGATGCCGAGCTCCTTGAGCTGGCGCATTCTGGCAATACTCTCCTGCCGATTCTCCAAGACTACCGATTCGGTCACCTCCAGCAGCAGGCGGGAGGGGGGCACACCGGTATCGCGCAAGATGTACTCCACCTGTTGTACGAAGCCCTGGGTATGGAACTGGCGGGCACTGACGTTGACCGATAGATGGGGGATCTGCAGGCCACGGTTGAGCCAGAAGCTGTATTGGGCGCAGGCGGTCTTCATCACCCAGTAGCCGATTTCGAGGATCAGGCTGGTCTCTTCGGCGATGGGGATAAACTCCCCGGGCGGCACCATGGTGCCGTCGCTGCGCTGCCAGCGCAGCAGCGCCTCGATGCCCGACAGCGAGCCATTGTCGACCCGGTATTGCGGTTGATAGTGGAGTTGCAATTCGTGGTGACGCAGGGCATCGCGCAGCTCATTGGTAAGGGTCAGCCGGTTCTTCTCGTGCTGGGCCATCGCCTCGGTAAAGAACACGTAGTGGCCCTGACCGGCGCGCTTGGCCATGTGGGTCGCGGTGTCGGCCTGTTGCATCAGGACCAGATGATCCGTCTCGTTGCCGGAGAAGAGGCTGATCCCCACCGAGGCGCTGCAGTGCAGTTTGTGATCGCCGATGTCGAACGGGGTGCGAAACAGCCCCATCAGCTCGCGGGCGAAGTGCTCTGCCAGAATTTTGGCGGTGACTTCCCCTTGTCCCAGCTGGGTAAAGAGCAGGGCAAACTCATCCCCCGAGATACGCGCCTGCACCAGATTGTCCTGGGGCAGCTCCCTGAAACGCTGCACCACGGACTGCAGCAACAGATCGCCGCAGGCGTGACCGAGGGAGTCGTTGATCGACTTGAAGTTGTCGAGATCCACCAGCAACAGGGCGCCCCACTGGCCGTTGGAGGCGCTCAGGGTCTGCTGCAAAATATGGTTGAGGCTGCGGCGGTTGTGCAGACCGCAGAGATCGTCGTAGTAGGCGAGCTGCTCGATATGTCTGGCCGCCTCTTTTTCCTGGGTGATGTCGTAGAAGCTGCAGATAAAGTGGCTGAGCTCCCCCTGCTCATCCTTGACGCCGTTCACCATCAAGCGCACCGGAAAGAGGTGCCCATCCTTGTGCAGACAGCGCTCTTCACCGAGCCAGAACTCCTGCTCGTTGACGGTGCGGCTGACATCTTCCTTGAGATGATCCCCGTAGTAGGTGGGACGCAGCTTGCGAATGGAGTGACCGATCACCTCTACCTCGCCAAATCCGGTGATCCGGCTGAAGGAGTGGTTGACCTTGAGGATGATGCCGTTGTGATCCATCACGATCAGTCCATCGTGGGTATTGAAGGCTACTTCCGCCAGCCGCAGGGCGTCGTCGGCGGCGAGGCGCTTGAGCTCGATGGCGGCCCGCTCGTGCTGGCTGCTCAACAGATCCAGCAGAAGCTCTGGCTCTTTCAGTGGGGCGTCGAGCAGCAGGGTGATCTGCCCCATGACGGCACCGTGCTGGTCATGAAGCGGGATACCGATATAGGTGTCGGCCTTGAGGGCCAGCAGCCGGGTCGCTTTGGGATAGCGTACGGGCAGATCTTCCACATAGATGGCCTGACCGTGCTGGAACAGCTCCTGAGCGGGGCCGGGGTCGAGCTGGATAGGCTTGAGGGTGGAGCAGATCTCCTCGTTGATGACGCAGCGGGGGATGATCCAGAGATCCTGACCGCGGGGCTGGAACTCGCCGATCCAGCCCACCCGGGCACCGCTGGCGCTCATGGCCCAGCTTACCAGCGTCTTGCAGTAGTCGATGCCGGTCTGCTGGTGCAGCTCGGGCGGGAGGGCCAGCTCGGCGCGGTGCTCTTCCGGTTGCGGTTGCCAGTGGCCGAGCAGCTGGGCGCTGCTGCGCACCAGCTGCAACATCTCCTCGCTAAGCGGGGTGGGATCGATATACTCCAGACTCAGCACCCCGAACAGCTTGTCCTGCTCCAGCAGGGCACCATCGAGGCGTGAGCGCACACCGGCACTGGTCAGATAGAGGTGATTGCTCAGCATCGGCTGGTGGGCCGCTTCCGAGAAGCTTAAGGATTTGCGGGTACGCAGGGCGCGGATATAGCGGCTGTCACCGCGAATGGGGTAGAGCGCCTCGACCCCCAGGGTGAACACCGGGGTGAGTTGCTCGCTGCCGAGATCGCCGTTGGCCTGATAGTGCCAGAGTATGAGCCGATCGGCCCCCAAGCTCTCTTTAAGGGCTTCGAGCAGGGGCGCATACTGTTGCTGGCTCGCCATCTGGCTGAGGCGCGGCAGTTGCAATGCAAGATCGGCGATGGGCTCCTGACGAAGGTTCTGCAGACAGATGAGCCAGAAGCCATCCTGCTCGTGAGCGAGTGCGATATGCCAGAGCTGGCTGGCAAAGCGCACGGTGATCTTGCCGCCATGGCCGTTGGCCAGCAGTTGTTCGATGGGCAGGCGCAGGGCATCGGGCAGCTGGGCAGGCCAGGGGGCGCGCGGTTCGTCGAGCCAGTAGAGCGGGGTTTGCATCACGTCGGTCAGGGCGACCAGCCGTTGACTGCGCAGGTCCAGACGGAAAAAGAGTGGCGTCTGGAGGGCAGGAGGAAGATGACTGAGTGCGGTAGACGACATGAACAAACAACATCCTGTTAAGCAACCGTCGGGGTTGCAAGAATACTGCAAAATGGTGTGAAACAAAATTTCATTGAATTCTAAATTAGAAAAGTCTAATTTATTGCCCATTATCATGTATGAGGAGTCTTGCAGATGAAACGGATCCTGATTATCGGTGGTGTCGCGGGGGGCGCATCGGCGGCGGCTCGTGCTCGTCGTTTGAGTGAAGAGGCAGAGATCGTGATGTTCGAGCGGGGCGAGTTTGTCAGCTTCGCCAACTGCGGTCTGCCCTATCACATCGGGGGCGATATCCCCGACCGGGATGCCTTGCTGCTGCAGACTCCCCAGAGTTTCAAGCGCCGTTTCAACGTCGATGTGCGGGTCTTCCACGATGTGATTGAGATCGACAAGGCGGGCAAGACCTTGCTGGTGCGCAACCTGCAAACCGGTGAAGAGCAGCGCGAGCATTACGATGTGCTGCTGCTGAGCCCGGGGGCTGCGCCGATCCGTCCTCCCTTCCCCGGTATCGACAGCCCCCATGTCTATACCCTGCGCAACATCCCGGACATGGATCGCATTCTGGCGGCTCTGCATCACGATCAGCCGCGCCACGTCACAGTGGTGGGCGGCGGCTTTATCGGGCTGGAGATGATGGAGGCACTGCACCAGCGCAAGCTGGATGTCACCCTGCTGGAGCTGGCCGATCAGGTGATGGCGCCGGTGGACAAGGAGATGGCCAACATGCTCCATGCCCGCATCCGGGAAGAGGGGATCGACCTGCGCCTGCGCACCGGCCTCACCGCCATCGAGAGTCTGGATCTGCCTGCCGAGAAAACCTCCGCCGTGCCGACCGCCAAAAGTGGTGGCCTGCGCCTGACCCTCAATGACGGCTCCCATCTTGATACCGGTCTCTTGATCCTCGCCATCGGCGTCAAGCCGGAAACCCTGCTCGCCGCCAAAGCGGGGTTGGAGCTGGGCCCGCGGGGCGGCATCAAGGTGGATGCCGGGATGCGTACCTCGGATCCCTTCATCTATGCGGTGGGGGATGCGGTGGAAGAGATTGACTTCGTCACCGGCGAATCTGTGCTGATCCCGCTGGCGGGCCCGGCCAACCGGCAGGGGCGCATCGCCGCCGACAATATGCTGGGCCGAAGCGAAACCTACAAGAAGACGCAAGGGACCGCCATCTGCAAGCTGTTCGATCTGGCGGTGGCCAGCACTGGCCTCAACGAGAAGCGACTGGTGCAACTGGGATTGCCCTTCGAGAAGGTTTATGTCCATCCGGGCAGCCACGCCGGTTACTACCCGGGCGCACATCCGGTCAGCCTCAAGCTGCTGTTTGCCCCGGATGGCAAGATTTATGGCGCCCAGGCCATCGGCAAGGATGGCATCGACAAGCGCATCGACGTACTGGCGGTGGCCCAGCGTGCCGGTCTCACCGTGTTTGATCTGCAGGATCTGGAGCTCACCTATGCGCCGCCGTTCGGGTCGGCCAAGGATGTGATCAACATGGCGGGCTTTGTGGCAAGCAACCACCTGAAGGGGGACACCCTGCTCTGCCACGTGGCCGAGGTGCAGGCTCGTAACCCCCATCAGCTGGTGGTGGATGTGCGCAATGGCCCCGAGCTCGACAAGCTGGGCCGCATTCCGGGGGCGCTGCATATCCCCCTCGACGAGTTGCGTGGCCGCCTCCATGAGCTGCCCAAAGAGAAAGAGCTGCTGATCAGCTGTCAGGTCGGGCTGCGTGGTCACGTCGCTTGCCGCCTGCTGAGCCAGCACGGCTTTAAAGTGAAGAATCTCTCCGGCGGCTTCAAAACCTGGCAGATGGCGACCGCCGAGTAACCGTTTTATTTCTGTGCCTGTTTGCCCCTCTCCCTTGTGCGTGCAAGATGAGGGGCTTTTTGTTTCTGCTTTTCGCCCTTCTTGCATTCCCTTCGTTGCTGCAATATTTCGACACACTTTATTTTCTGTGCCGGACAAAATTAACGTTTTGTTCAGGGGATGGGTGCTATAACCCCTGCCTCGTTCATGATGAACCGTGTAGTAGGGAGAGTGACATGCTGGATATGCTGATGGCCATTTGGCATCAGGATTTTGACGCCCTGGTTCAGATGCAGGCGGTACCCCTGCTGATCAGTTGCCTGATGCTGGTACTGCTGCTGGAGTCCGCATTCGTCTTCCTGCCCCTGCCGGGGGACAGCCTGGTACTGCTGGCCGGTGGGTTGGTTGGCATGGGGGTGTTTGGCCCCGAAGTGACTCTTGTCTATCTGCCGTTGGCTGCTGGCATAGGTTCCGTGCTCGCCTACTGGCAGGGACGGGCCCTGCAGCGCACCCGCTTTATGGATCATATCGAACGGATGTTGCCTCCCGACAGCCTGCCCAAGGCGACCCGGCTGCTGAAAAAGTACGGTTTTCTGGCGATGTTCTCCTCCCGTTTTATCCCGTTCGTGCGGGTGCTGACCCCCATGTTGATGGGGATTGGCCGCCTGAGCGTGCTGCGGATGTGCGTGGCCAGCTTTGCCAGTGCCTTTATGTGGGCGCTCTGCCTCAGTTTGGTGGGCAAGCTGGCGATGAATACCCCCTTCTTCCTCCACCACAGCGAACTGTTGACCCGGGCCCTGCTGATTACCTCGCTGGTGCTGTTTCTGGCGGCCGTCATGGCCATCCTGTTTCGCTGGTTCAAAGGTGGAGCAAAAAACGAGACCAGCCACGACTAGATGACAACCCTTGCCGCACTGGATCGGTGGGCAAGGGGGTTCTCGTGCTGCTGGGGGGCGGAATTGTGTCCATTCGGGTAATGAGCTTTGTGTCGGGTGAGCAGGATGCCTTATCCTGTTTCCAGCCACGCTGCGTTTGCAGCGCTCCAACTCGGGATGGAACCTATGCGCCTCTTCGACTCTCCCTCTGCTTCTCACCGCTCTATCGCTGAAACCGGCGCTCTGCGCCGCCGCTGGTCAACCCTGCTGCTTTGCGGGGTAGTCGGTTTGCTGTCTGGCTGCGGCCCTGACAAACCCACCAGCCAAGTACCGACCACAGAATCTACAGCCCAGCAGGAGGCCGGGGCGCCAACTTCTGTAGTGCAGGCCAATGCCCGCCAATATCGCGATGCGCCGGCACTGGCGCTGGTCTTCTCCGGCTCCTTGGTGCCCAAGGCCAATTGGCAGAGCTGGCTCGGGGTCAGTGAGGGGGGCAAGCAGGTGCAGGGGGAGTGGATCTTGGCCGACGATGGTCGCACCCTCTATTTCCCGAACGTTCAGCCCGATAAAAGCTATGAAGTGAGCCTCAAGGCGGGGCTGGGCCCATCCCCTCAGAGCTGGACCCTCAAGACCCGGCCGCTGGAGGCGGGGGCCTCTTTTACCGCCAGTGGCATGGTATTGCCGCTGCGCGACGAGCTGCGCCTGCCCATCAGCGCGGTCAACGTGGACGAGGTCAATATCGACTTCTTTCGGGTCGATGCCGAATATCTGCCCCGTTTTCTGGCGGAATATCGCCCCGGTGCCGGCATGGGCAACTGGGAGCTTGAGCAGATCACCCAGCGGGCCAAGCGGGTATTCAGCGGCCGCTATGGGCTGGAGCTCGATGCCAACCGGCGCGAGACCCGCCTCATCAATGTGAAGGAGCCGCAGCTGGCGGAGGCTGGTGTCTACTTTGCAGTGATGTCGCCCCTTGGCAACTACGACTGGCGCAAGGAGACCACCTATTTTGCGGTGAGCGACATGGGGCTCAGTGCCCGCCGTTACCGCGATGAGCTGGAGGTGTTCGTCAGCTCCCTGGCCAGCGCCGACCCGCTCAAGGATGTGCAGCTCTCCCTGCTCGACGAGAAGGGCAACCGGCTACAGGTGCAAACCACCGATCCCCAGGGTCATCGCCGCTTCGATCAGGTGCAGGGGGCTCGCCTGCTGCTGGCCGAGCAGGGCAGCCATCTGGCGGTGCTGCGCCTCGATGGGGCGGCGCTCGATCTCTCCACCTTCGATCTCGGTACCCAGCCCTGGCAGGCCCAGCAGCTCTATCTGTTCAGTGGGCGCGACCTCTATCGCCCCGGCGAGCGGCTCGACAGCGAGATCCTGCTCAAGGGGCAGGATGGCCAGCTGTTGCCCGGCATGGCGGTGGAGCTGGAAGTGAAGCAGCCGGACGGTCAATTGCTCGAACAGAAACGGCTGCTACCCGATAGCCTTGGCGCGGCCCACTACGGTCTGCGCCTGCCGGATGATGCGCCGCTCGGGCGCTGGAGCATCAACCTCAAGACCGCCGCTGGCAGCCGCTTCGAGTGGCCCTTTTTGGTGGAGGAGTTCTTGCCGGAGCGGCTCAAGCTGCAGCTTGGCAAGGGGCCGGATGGGGAAGTCACGGATCTGGGCGCAGCCCTGACGCTGCCACTGCAGGGGGACTATCTCTACGGCGCGCCGGCCAGTGCGACCAAGGCGAAGGCGGAGGTGAAGATCAGCCGCGCCACCATGCCCTTTACCCAGTGGCAGGAGTTCACTCTGGGTGACGTGCTGCTCGCCGAGCTGGCCAGGGATCTTGAGCCGCTGAATCTCACCCTCAATGCGCAGGGGCAGGGGACTTTTTTGCTTGCTGATGAACTCGATGGGGTGCGCGCCCTCGGGCCACTGGAGGTGGCCTATCGGGTGTCGCTCTCCGAGCCCGGCGGTCGCGCCGTCAATCGCAGCCGCACCCAGTATGGCTGGCCTGCAGGCAGCCAGTGGCCGGCGCTCAAGGCCGATTTTGTGGCGGATCGGGTAGAGGGGGGCAAGCCGCTCCCCTTCCAGATCCTCAACCTCGATGAGCAAGGCCAGCCGGTGGCGGGGGCGGTGAAAGTGCGCCTCATCAACGAGTACCGCGACTACTACTGGCACTACGCCGATGGCGAGGGGTGGAAGTACGAGTTCAACAGTCAGCCCTATCTGGAGCAGGAGCAGACCCTGCAGCTGGATGGCAAGGGGCCGACCCCGCTCACGCTGCAGCTGGCGGCGGGCTGGTATCGGTTGGAGGTTGAGAACAGTCAGGGCCATCAATCCAGCCTGCGGGTGGAGATCGGCAGTTACGCCTGGGGCGGTGGTGGCGAGCAGGCACGGCCTGACAAGATTGCCATCACTCTCGACAAACGCGCCTATCAGGCGGGCGACAAGGCCAAAGTGACTCTGGTAGCCCCGCGCCCCGGTAAGGGGTTGCTGCTAGTGGAAGATGGCGACGGCCTGCGCTGGTGGCAGCGTATCGAGCTCAAGGGGGCCGGTGGCGATGCCAAGGACGCCCGCGGCGAGTTCGAGATCCCGGTCAGCCCCGAGTGGCAGCGCCACGATCTGCACATTTCGGCCCAGATCGCCGCGCCAGACAGCGCCTCCAAACCGGTCAGCAGCCAGCAGGGACAGAGCCTGCGCTCGGTCGGGCTGGTGCCGCTCACCCTGGACCGGGAAGCGCGCCGTCTGCCGCTCACCCTGAGCGCGCCTGATAAAGCGGTGCCGCTTACCCGGCTTGAAGTGACCGCCACCTCCACCCCCAATAGCCAAGGCCGTGTGGTACTGGCAGCGGTGGATCGGGGCGTGCTCAATATCAGCGATTATCAACCCCTCGACCCGTTCGAGATCTTCTTTGGTCGCAAGCGCTTCGCCCAAGATTTGTTCGACAACTACGGGCAAGTGATCCCGCCGCAGGATGGCAAGCTGGCCCGCCTCAATTATGGGGGTGACCGGGCGCCGCTGAAAAAGGGTGGCGCGCTGGAGAGCCGGGTCGAGATCGCCGCACTGTGGAGTGGCGAGGTGAGCTTTGATGAGAGTGGCAAGGCGGTGATCCCGCTCGATCTGCCCAACTTCAACGGCGAACTGGCGCTGATGGCGCTGGCCTGGAACGAACAGCAAGTCGGCGAGGCCGAGCGTGCCGTCAAGGTGGTGGCGCCCCTGGTGGCCGAGATTGGCTGGCCGCGCTTTGGCGCCAGAGGCGATGAGACCCGGGCGCTGGTGCAGCTGCGCAACATGAGCGGCGAGGATCAGACCCTCTCCCTTGCCTGGACCCTCAATGGCGGGCTTAAAGCAAACGGCGAGCTACCCCGCACCCTGGCCCTTAAAAATGGCGAGGAGCAGTGGCTGACCCTGCCGCTCACCGTGACCGGGGCAAGCGGCGTGGCAAGCCTGCAGTTGGCGGCCAGCGGCAAGGATTTTGCCATCAGCCGCGACTGGACTTTGCCGCTGCGCTCTCCCTGGCCGGCCGAGACTCGCCAGCGCTACCAGATGCTGGCTCCCGGCCAGCAGATGAGCTTTGCGCCAGCTGAGCTGGTCGGGCTGGATCGCGCCAACCTACAGGGGCTGCTCAGCCTCTCCGGCACTCCCCCCTGGGATCCGGCAGCCCAGTGGCAGGCGCTGGCCGACTACCCCTACGCCTGTCTGGAGCAGACCCTGTCACGGGCCTGGCCCTATCTGCTGACCACGGCGGATGAGCGGGCCGCCTGGAGCAAACCCGCAGAGGGCAAGAAAGCGGCGAGCGAGTCAGATGTGCAACGCGCCCTGCTACAGCGGCTGCAGCGGTTGCAACTGCCAAGCGGTGGCTTTGGCCTGTGGGATGGTCGCTCCGACGAGGAGCAGTGGCTCAGCGCCTATGCCGCCGACTACCTGCTGGCGCGCAAGGAGGCGGGCGACGCAGTGCCGGAGGCGATGCTCAATCAGTCTTTGAACCGGCTGCAAAGCTATCTCACCGACAGTCAGTACGGCGAGCGCTGGAGCAGTGCCCCCGAGCACAGCCGGCTGGCCTATCAGGCATACAGTGCCTATGTGCTGGCCCGGGTGGGCAAGGCACCGCTCGCTACCCTGCGCCTTGTCTGGGAGCAGCAGGCCGATCACGCGCGCTCCGGTTTGCCGCTTTTGCACCTCTCGCTGGCGCTCTCGGCCATGGGGGATGAGCAGAATGCCGCCAAGGCCCTCAGCCGGGCATTGGCGACCGAGCGCGGGGATGACTATTTGGGTGATTACGGCTCACCGCTGCGCGATCAGGCCCTTGAGCTCTCCTTGCTGCGCCAGCACAAGCTGGCTGCGGAACGCTGGCCTGATCTCAGCGCCAAGGTGGCCGATACCCTGGCTCACCGTCAGTGGCTCAGCACCCAGGAGCGGCTCGCCCTGCTGCGACTCGCCCGCTTCGATCCGGCCGTCGACTGGCAGGCCAGGGTAACCTCCTCTCTTGGCAGTGGATCCCTGAGCGGTTCGGTTCCGCTGCAGCAGGGTGCCCCCGAGGCACTGGCGGCGAGCACCGTCACCAACGAGGGCAAGGGATCCCTCTATGTGCAGCGCACCCTGGTCGGTTACCCCGAGCAGGCGCCGGCACGGATCAGCATGGGAATGAGCGTGACCCGCAGCTGGTTCAATAGCGACGGTCAGCCGTTTGATCCCGCCAAGGTGAAGGTGGGCGATCTGGTGGTGGTGCGGCTCAACGTCAGCAGTGAGTCGGCGGTGCCCGATGCCCTGCTGGTGGAGATGGTGCCCGCCGGCTTCGAGCTGGAGAACCCGGCCCTTGGCAACAGCATCAAGCTGGAAGAGCTCTCCATCGAGGGGAAACCGGCGTGGCAGAGCGAGTGGAACGACTATCTCAAGCATCAGGAGTTTCGCGATGACCGCTACACGGCGGCGCTGGATCTGAGCGAGGGGAGCAACCAGCAGCTGGTCTACCTGATGCGGGCGGTGACGCCGGGTCGCTATCAGGTGCCGCCGACCCAGGTGGAGGATATGTACCGCCCCGAGCTGCGGGCTGTGGGTGAGGATATCCATGAGGTGATCATCTCTGAGTAACATTCCCTCCCTTGAGCGGGTTCGCCCGCTCACTTTCTGGCAGCGTGGCTGGCTGAAATTAGGGCGCAGCGGCCGCGCTGGCTGGCACTGGCTTGGTGGCCTGCCACGCTGGCTGCGCTTTTCGGTGCTGGGCGTTGTTGCACTGCTCCTGTCATTGCTGGCGCTGGATCGACTCTTCCCGCCGCCACCGCTCGACCCTGCCTACGCACGGGTGGTGCTCGACATGAAGGGGCGACCACTGCGCGCCTTTGCCGATACCAGCGGCGTGTGGCGCTATCCCGTGACCCTGGAGCAGGTCTCCCCCCGCTATATCGAGGCGCTGCTGGGCTACGAGGATCGCTACTTCTGGCGTCATCCCGGGGTCAATCCGGTGGCCATGGTGCGCGGGGTCTGGCAGTGGCTGCGCTATGGGCGGGCTGTATCGGGCGGCTCGACCCTTACCATGCAGGTGGCGCGTCTTATCGAGCCCTACCACCGGAGCGTGCCCGGCAAGCTGCGCCAGATGGTGCGTGCGCTGCAACTGGAGTGGCACTATGACAAGCGCACCCTGCTCACCGTCTACCTCAATCGGGCGCCGTTTGGCGGCAACCTGGAGGGGGTGCAGGCGGCAAGTTTTGCCTATCTCGGCAAGAGCGCCGCCAAGCTGACCTATGCCGAGGCTGCGCTGTTGGCGGTGCTGCCCCAGGCTCCCAGCCGCAACCGGCCGGACCGCCATCCCGAGCGGGCCCGCACCGCCCGTGACAAGGTGATGCAGCGACTGGTAGCGCAGGGTGTCTGGCCCGAACAGGCGTGGCTGGAGGGACGCATCGAGCCGGTGCTGGCCCGAGGTCACTTCACGCCGATGGAGGCGCCGCTGTTTGCCCGCCTTGCCGCCGATAATCAGGCCGGGGCGCTGGTGCACACCACCATAGACGGCGATCTGCAGCGTTGGTTGGAGGGGCGGGTGGCGAGCTATATCCGTCGCTTCCCCGAGCAGACCTCAGCGGCGTTGCTGTTGGTAGATAACAAAACCATGGCGGTGCGCGCCTATGTAGGCAGCGCCGAGTATGGCAATTTGCGCCGCCACGGTTACCTCGACATGGTGCAGGCGATCCGCTCTCCCGGCTCTACGCTGAAGCCCTTCATCTACGGTCTGGCCATGGATGAAGGGTTGGTGCACTCGGCCTCCTTGCTCTCCGATGCGCCAAGGCTGGGGTCTGACTATCGTCCCGCCAACTTTTCCGGCGCCTTTCAGGGGCCGGTGACCCTCGCCCAAGCGCTGCAGCAATCCCTCAACGTGCCTGCGGTGCAGGTGCTGGAGGCGCTCGGGCCGGACAAACTGGTCAGCCGCCTCGACAACGCCGGAGTGCGGCTGGCCCTCTCCGACAAACCCAATCCGGCCATCGCGCTGGGGGCGGCGGGCATTCGGCTCGAGCAGCTGGTGGCGCTCTACAGTGCGCTGACCCAGCAGGGGCAGGTGGCCATGCCGGTCTGGCTAGCGGGGCAGCGAGCGGTGTCGCGCCCCTTGCTGAGCCCGGGGGCAGCTTGGATCATCTGGCAAATATTGAGCGCGCAGGGGCGGGCGGATCAACCCTTTGCCAGCGAGGCGACCGGCCGGGTCAACCGGCTGGCCTGGAAGACCGGCACCAGCTATGGCTATCGCGACAGCTGGGCGATGGGGGTCTCCGGTCGCTGGACCATCGGCGTCTGGCTTGGTCGCCCCGACGGTACCTCCATGCCCGGTTTTTACGGGCAGAGCGCGGCGGTGCCGCTGCTGCTCTCTGTCTACTCGCGGCTGGCTGACAACAGCCCCCTGCCGGCACAGCCCAATACGGTGAGCGAAGCCGAGATCTGCTGGCCGCTGGGGCGCAAAATGAACTCGACCCTGCCTGAGGCCTGCTTGCAGCGTCAGAGCGCCTGGTTGCTGGAAGGGCGCGATCCTCCCACCTTGCCGGATCCCATGGACTGGCCCTCGCCGCTGCGGCAAGTTGCACTCACTGCCGAAGGCAAGCCGACGCTGACCCGTTGCCCCGATGCTGCACAATCCGGTTTTTGGGCACTCTGGCCGTTGTCACTGGAGCCTTGGCGGTCCCCCGGCGAGCGGCGGCAGGCGCTGCTGGCCAGCAGTTGTGCAGGGGAGGGGCAGAGCGCCGAGCTGCAGGCTCCCATTCGCATCGTGGCGCTGGGGGAGGGCAACCTTATCCGCAGCCAGCGCTACCGGTTGCAGCCCAAGGTGCTTGGGGGGGTTGGCAAGCCGGCCTGGTTTCTCAATGGCCAGCGGCTGCGCTGGGACGGGGATCAGGTGCTGAGTGTGGCGGGGCGCTACCAGCTGGTGGTGGTCGATGAAGCAGGCAACAGCGATCGTATCGAGTTTCGCGTGGTGCATCCTGACAGTGATGCCGGCACCATCATCCGTTGAGCATTATGCCGACAGCCATTGAGGTGAATGTAATTAACTATTTGAAATGCATTAATGTTTGATGCATTAAATTAATTTATGAATAATTGCTGATTCATTCAAATCCAATCGGGAGTTCTCTTTTGCTGCGTGTTTTTTGTCCCTTGCTGGTGCTGATGAGTTCGGGTTGTGCCACGACCAATAATGGTGATCACCATGTTGCTCCTGAACGTACCGGGTTCTATTCACCTTTCGAACCCGCTTCCGAGAGTTTTGTACGTTGTTATCAGAAACAGTTTGCCTGTACTCCTTCCAATATCCGTCGTGACAGGGCGATGGAAGCGCGCCGTGACGCACAAGCGCGGGCCAATCACCGGGGTGATGATTGGTAGGCCGCAGATAACGAGAGGGGTTGGCGGATGCCAACCCCTTTTTCATTCCGCCAATTCAGCCCGGTTGGCGCAGATGGCCGAGCCGGGTGAAGAAGTGCTGGCTCTTGCGTTGGTGAAAGTGGCTCTTCTTGATGGGATGGAAGATAAGGTTGCTTTCGGGGTGGCTCGCCTTTAACTGATGGAGCATCGCCACGGCGGGCAGGCAGGTGCTGACCAAGGTGGTGAGTGGCATGCTGAGGGTCTCGGGGCCGAGCAGTTGATTCAGTCCTTGCCGAGCCTGCTCAAAGCGGGTCAGGGCCGCCGGGTCGGCATAGCCGCTACCCAGCGTGGCGAGCAGGTTGTCTAGGGCCAGATGAAATTCGGCCAACTGCTGGCGAAAGCCGCTGCGCCCACGCAGGGCAATCAGCTCTGCAAACGGAATGTCGACCAGGTGAGTGGGCACTTGCAACGGGATCTCGAGGTGGAAGCAATCCTGCCCGCCGCGATTGTGGTAGCGGGATTCGAGCAGGTGGAGCAGGCGGTCGAGATAGTCGTGATCGGTAATGAGCGCCCCGTCATTGGCGAGTGCCCACTCACGGGCAAGGCGCATGGAGAGCAGATTGGCAAAGCGCCGGGCCATTCTGATCCCCCCCTCATCCCGGGTCGCAAAGCCGTGAGCCAGACAAAAGTCGTGCAGCCGCTCCAGCCCCGCCTGAGCCGGGCAAAAGCAGTCGTGGTTGGCCTCCTGACGCCAGCGACCAATCAGCTCCTTGTTGCCAAACACCTTGTGACGGACGAAATCGGGGGCCACCAGGCCGCTTATCTGGCTCTCCAGTTGCGGGGTAATGGCGGCAAAGAAGGCGGCATCGGGCCGCTCGGCCAGCAGATCGGTCTGCTGTTGAAGGGTATCGAGCAGGGCGGTGAGGCCGCTCTTTTCGCTGACGGTGAAGACGAAGGCGAGCCGCTCCAGATAGAGCAGGGCAAATTTGAGCCAGAGCTCGTCGCGTACCTCCATGCCGGGGTAGTAGATATAGGTCTTCATCGGATCAGTCTGTTGCAAAAATCTGGCGAGGCGCAGGGTCGGGAATATACGCAAGATTGGCGCTGCACGGCAAACATTGCGTGGGGGAATGTGAGCAAACGCTCATCCAGTAGGCGCTGGTCACAAAGTTCTGATATAATCCGCGCCTTTAAATCAAGGTCACCCGAGTCATTACCATGAAGTTCATTATCAAGCTGTTCCCGGAAATCACCATCAAGAGCAAGTCGGTTCGCCAGCGCTTTATCAAGATCCTGCAGGGCAATATCCGCAACGTCCTGCGCCGCTTCGACGACGATGCCCGCGTACGGATGGATTGGGACAAGCTGATTGTGAGCTCCCGCAATGACCAGTTCCGCGAGCAGGCTATCGAAGCCCTGGCTTGCATCCCGGGCATTCAGGCCTTCCTCGAGGTTCAAGCCAGCAAGTTTACCGATCTGCACGACATCTTCGAGCAGGTGAAAGCCGTGTGGGGCGAGCAGCTCAAGGGGAAAACCTTCTGCGTGCGCGCCAAGCGCCACGGCAAGCACGAGTTCTCCTCGCTGGAGATTGAACGTTACGTGGGCGGTGGTTTGAACCAGCAATGCGAAAGCAACGGCGTGCGCCTCAAGAACCCGGATGTGAAGATCAACCTCGAAATCGATGGCGAAGAGCTCTACATCGTCAGCGCCATCCATCAGGGCCTGAGCGGTATGCCCATCGCGACCCAGGAAGATGTGCTGAGTCTGCTCTCCGGCGGTTTTGACTCCGGCGTTGCGTCGTTCCAGTTCATCAAGCGCGGCTGCCGGGTGCACTACTGTTTCTTCAATCTGGGCGGTGCGGCCCATGAGATCGGCGTCAAGCAGGTGGCCTATCACCTGTGGAACCGCTTCGGTTCATCCCACCGGGTACGTTTCACCGCGGTGGACTTCGAGCCGGTGGTCGCCGAGATCCTCGAGAAGATCGACAACGGTCAGATGGGGGTGGTGCTCAAGCGGATGATGATGCGTGCCGCCGCCAAGGTGGCCGATGAATTCCAGATCCCGGCGCTGGTGACCGGCGAGTGTGTGGGTCAGGTCTCCAGCCAGACTCTCACCAACCTGAACGTGATTGACCGGGTGACCGACAAGGTGATCCTGCGCCCGCTTATCACCTGGGATAAGCCGGATATCATCAGTGAAGCCCGCCGCATCGGCACCCTGGAGTTCGCCGAAACCATGCCGGAGTATTGCGGTGTCATCTCGAAGAAGCCGACCGTGAAGGCCGAGCTCTCCCGCATTGAAGAGGAAGAGGCCAATTTTGACTTCTCCATTCTGGACAAGGTGGTGGCCGAGGCCCGTTACCTCGATATCCGCCGTATCGGTGAAGAGACTGCTGCTGAAGTGCAAGAGGTGGAAACGACCCAGGTGCTGGGCGCTGACGAGGTGATCCTGGATATCCGCTCTGCCGATGAACACGATGAGAAGCCGCTGGTGGTGGAAGGTCGTGAAGTGCTGCATATCCCCTTCTTCAAGCTGGCCACCGCCTTTGGCGATCTGCCCAAGGAGAAGACCTATCTGCTCTACTGCGATCGCGGCGTGATGAGCAAGTTGCAGGCGCTCTATCTGAAAGAGAAGGGCTTTGATAACGTCAAAGTTTACCGTCCGTAATTTGGCACTCAATCGCCTATAAAAAGGCTATGCACCCATTACGTTACATGTTGCATGGGGTGCCCAAGCACCTCATGCAAACACACATTGATATTCACCTCCTTCCCGTCATGTTCCAGTATTCTGCGCCAACCCATAACTAAACAGCTAGCCTCCGACGACGATAGATAAGGGCATGACGTTTCCGATGGCTTCGGCATTCATCTGCTCTTACTGAAAACCTGCATAGTCCTGCTCCACCATATAGTTAGTGCGATGTAAACCGGCCCGGTCCCCGGATTCGCTCTCTGTCTCCTGGCTGTCTTGTCGTGCCAGGTAAGCCCCGTAGCCTTTTGAGCAACTCAAGGAAGAAGGTCTCATCGACTTCAGCAATGCCCTCTTCCCGTGTGGCTTGATACTTGGCCATCGTACGCAGAGAGTGGGGACGTCAGCGCAAAGCGGTATGTTTGTTGACGTCGTAGCAACACAGACCTGTCTTGCGGACGGTCAATCTCTGGCTTACATATCGTCTTCCCAGCACTGCGCTTTGCGCAATCTGGTAAGGGGGGAGCTGTATAGAGCTGGTGTGTAGACAGTACTGGTTTTATTCAAACTTAATTTTTCGACATGCCATTGGGACAGTGTTTGTCCTGAGCACTTGGCGCGGAGACGCATGAAAAAGCCGACTCATTGAGTCGGCTTTACGGTGCAGAGAATGGTCAGGCTGTGACGGTGTCTGCTTTCGCGACTTCCGCTTCCGGTGCGGGGTTGCGGATGAGGTAATCGAACGCCCCCAGCGCGGCAGTGGCGCCAGCACCCATGGAGATGATGATCTGCTTGAACGGTACCGTGGTGGCATCCCCAGCGGCGTAGACGCCGGGCAGTGAGGTCGCACCCTTGGTATCGATCTCGATCTCGCCAAAGCGGGTCAGGGCAATCTCGCTCCCTTTCAGGAACTCGGTGTTCGGTACCAGACCGATCTGGACGAAGATGCCAGCCACCGCCAGGTGTTTGATCTCGCCGGTAGTGCGATCTTCGTAATCCATACCGACCACCTTGCTGCCATCACCGATCACTTCGGTAGTGCGGGCACTCATGATGATGTCGATATTGCCCATAGAGCGAGCCTTCTTCTGCAGCACTTCATCGGCGCGCAGGGTGTCAGCGAATTCCACCACGGTCACATGCTCGACGATGCCAGCCAGGTCGATTGCTGCCTCGATGCCGGAGTTACCGCCACCGATCACTGCAACCCGCTTGCCTTTGAAGAAGGGGCCATCGCAGTGCGGGCAGTAGGCCACGCCCTTGGTGCGGTACTCGAGTTCGCCCGGCACGTTCAGGTCGCGCCAGCGGGCACCGGTCGCCAGGATCACGGCGCGGCTCTTCAGGGTGGCGCCAGAGGCGAGATCCACGTTTACGTAGCCATCCTTGCTGATGGCGGCAGCGCGCTGCTCGGTGATCACTTCCACGCCGTACTGCTTGACGTGCTGCTCCAGGCTCGCGGCCAGCTTGGGGCCTTCGGTGTAGGGCACGGAGATAAAGTTCTCAATGCCGACGGTGTCCATCACCTGACCACCAAAACGCTCGGCGACGATGGCGGTGCGAATGCCTTTACGGGCGGCATAGATGGCTGCTGCGGCGCCAGCCGGGCCACCTCCGACAACCAGAACGTCGTAGGGATCTTTCTCATTCAGCTCGGCGGCTTTGCGCTCTGCAGCACCGGTGTCGAGTTTGGCGACGATCTCTTCCAGCGAGATGCGGCCCTGGCTGAACGGTTGACCGTTCAAGTAAACATTCGGCACCGCCATGATTTGACGCTCATTGACCTCTTCCTGGAACAGGGCTCCGTCGATCATGGTGTGAGTGATGCCGGGGTTCAGGGTGGCCATCAGGTTCAGCGCCTGCACCACGTCCGGGCAGTTGTGGCAAGAGAGGGAGATATAGGTCTCGAAGTGGAACTCGCCCTTGAGATTGCGGATCTGCTCCTGCACGGCCGCATCGGCCTTGGAGGGGTGACCGCCGCTTTGCAGCAGGGCAAGCACCAGCGAGGTGAATTCATGACCCATGGGGATGCCGGCAAAGTGAACGCGCGGGGCTTGGCCCTGCGGCGCGATACTCATTGAAGGCGTGCGGGTGGCATTGCCAGAGGTCTGGGTGATCTTGGGGGACATTTCGGCGATCTCGCTGGCCAGCGCCAGCAGCTCTGCAGATTTGTCGCTGTCGTTGCCGGACACGCTGATCTCGATGGGATTGACGATGTACTGCAGATAGGTGTTCAGCTGTTGTTTGAGGTTGGTATCCAACATCTTCGAATTCCTTCTTGGTGATTGCGGGTCGGCATCTTCACAGGTCAAAAGCGCGCGATGGCGTTTCTGAGGGCCGGAAAGCAGACCGGCCCTTATGCGGGCCGGTCTTGGAAGCGGAAGGCTTAGATCTTGCCTACCAGATCCAGGGACGGGGCCAGGGTAGCTTCACCTTCTTTCCACTTGGCCGGGCACACTTCACCCGGGTGGGAGGCGACATACTGGGCTGCTTTGACTTTGCGCAGCAACTCCAGGGCGTCACGGCCGATACCGCCAGCGTTGATCTCGACGATCTGGATGATGCCCTGCGGATCAATCACGAAGGTACCGCGGTCGGCCAGGCCGGCTTCTTCGATCATCACGCCAAAGTTGCGGGTAATGGTGCCGGTCGGGTCGCCAATCATCGGATACTGGATCTTCTTGATGGTGTCAGACGTGTCGTGCCAAGCCTTATGGGTGAAGTGGGTATCGGTAGAGACAGCGTAGATCTCGACGCCCAGCTTCTGGAATTCAGCGTAGTTGTCAGCCAGATCGCCCAGCTCGGTCGGGCAGACGAAGGTGAAGTCAGCCGGGTAGAAGAAGACCACGGACCACTTGCCTTTCAGGTCTGCGTCAGAGACCTGCACGAATTTGCCATTGTGGTAGGCGGTAGCATTAAACGGCTTGATTTCAGTGTTGATGTAGGTAGACATGTAATTGCTCCTTGGTTATGTACATATGCCTGTCTGGTGTTGAAGAGTCTTGCCAGACGAGGCGCTTAACTTTCGATGGATTCATCATAGGGGCTTCTGCTAATCGATAAAAGCCGCATTTTTGAATCGCTTAAATCTATTTATTAGATAGCTCACTATGGCTGTACCTAACATGAATATCTCTGGCCTACTGAGATAACTCCTTATCATGGTTCAATATCTGTGCGCTACATCGCCTTTTCAAGGCATGAGAAGAGGTGTGCAGAGGCATGGCGACGCGATGAGATAAACGGTGGAGCAAACAGGTGGCGCAGGAGGTTGAGGGAACTGGTCGCAGCGATGGAGATGTGCTGACAAGGGGGAGAGCAGAAAACGCGTATAAAAAAATCCCGGCGCTATCGCAACGACAGGGCCGGGTCATCAAACAAGGAATGGCTATATAAACAAATGCTTTACAGCAAAGACTAACTACGGGGTGTGCAAACTTGCAGACATATGAGAGGAAGAGGATGGGTGCACACTCCTTCATCTCCCCCTCGGCAACTATTGCATGAGGGGGATAATAGTGTGATGAAGATCACATGGCAAGCGGTTGGTGTAATTTTTCAATCAAAATGAAACACTTTCACCTTTATTGCTCTTTATTACTGCTGAAAACGCTTTTTCTGTAATTAAATTACAGATTGTTGTGTCAAAAATCGGTTGGGGGCTCCTGCTCCTCCATCAATTCCAGCAGGTTGATGGCCACCGAAATGAAGTCTGACTCGGTGACGATGCCGATGAGCTTGCGTCCCTTGAGCACCGGCAGACAGCCATACCGGTGGCGCTGCAGGTAGAGCGCAGCCTCCTTGATGCCGGCATGGGGATCCACGCTCGCAACCTGGCGGGTCATGATCTCGTCAAGGTGGACGCTGTCGGTAAATTCCGCCTCCCGCTCCGGGCTTATCAGCAGCAGCTTGGATTCGCGGGTGGCCAGGATGTCGGTGAGGGTGACCAGCCCCTGCAGATGGTGGTGTTCGTCAACGATGGGAATGTGGCGGATCCGCTCCTGCTGCATCAGATCCATCGCCTGTTTGACGCTGTTCTCCGGCCCCAGGGTAAAGGGATGTTCTGTCATGATCTCGGATATGGTCATCATGGTAGGCCTCCTGATTGCATTGGTTTTTCTTCTCCGCCTGTCTCCACCCTAGCCCAGCCATGGGTGGCAAAACATGATCAGGGTCAATACAAAACATTAAAGAGTCATTAACCGGTTAGTGCTCACAAAATTGCCCGCTACCCCTTGTCTCTCTTGGGTTTTTGGTCTTTTGGGTTGCCTTGGAAGATGGGGATAACTAGACTAGCCGCCGATTCCCCCCGAGGTGAAAGATGCAAGTATCCGATTTTCATTTTGATCTGCCAGACGAGCTGATTGCCCGCTATCCGATGGCGGAGCGTACCGCCAGCCGCCTGTTGCAGCTCGACGGTCAAACTGGCGCTCTGCGCCACGGTCAATTTGTCGATGTGCTGGATCAGCTCAATCCGGGCGATCTGCTGGTATTCAACAACACCCGCGTCATTCCGGCGCGCATGTTTGGCCAGAAGGCCAGCGGTGGCAAGCTGGAGGTACTGGTCGAGCGCATTCTGGACGAGCACAGCGTGCTGGCTCATGTCCGGGCATCCAAGGCACCCAAGCCGGGCACCCGGATGATCATGGATGGGGGCGTGGAGGCAGAGATGCGCGCCCGTCACGACGCCTTGTTCGAGATCCACTTCCTCGACCCGCGTCCGGTACTGGAGATTTTGGAAGCCATCGGCCACATGCCGCTGCCCCCCTACATCGACCGTCCCGACGAGGATGCCGACAAGGAGCGCTACCAGACTGTTTACAATCAAAAGCCGGGCGCCGTTGCCGCGCCGACCGCCGGTCTGCACTTTGATGAGCCGCTGCTTGAGAAAATTCGGGCCAAAGGGGTTGAAACGGCCTTCGTCACCCTGCATGTAGGGGCGGGGACCTTCCAGCCGGTGCGGGTTGAGAAGATTGAAGATCACCACATGCACTCCGAGTATGCGGAAGTGCCGCAAGAGGTGGTGGATGCCATCGCGGCCACCCGTGCCCGTGGTGGTCGGGTGATTGCGGTGGGGACCACATCGGTGCGTTCGCTGGAGAGCGCGGCCAAGGTCACACTGGCGCAGGGCAAACCGCTGGCGCCCTTCTTTAGTGACACCGATATCTTCATCTTCCCTGGCTACCAGTTCCAGATTGTCGATGCCATGGTCACCAACTTCCATCTGCCGGAGTCGACCTTGATCATGCTGGTCAGTGCCTTTGCCGGTTATGACAACGTGATGGCGGCCTATCAGGCAGCGGTGGCCGAGCAGTACCGTTTCTTCAGCTACGGGGACGCCATGTTCGTCACCCGTCGCCAGGTTGAAGCATAAGCTTCAGCGTATTTACCGGGCCCTGAGCGGCCCTCCTATTGTCAGACTGTTTCTCTGACTGAATCGAGGTAGCAATGAAATTTGAACTGAAAACCACCGACGGCCGTGCCCGTCGCGGTCAACTGGTCTTCGAACGTGGCGTGGTACAAACGCCGGCCTTTATGCCGGTCGGTACCTACGGCACCGTCAAGGGGATGACCCCTGAAGAAGTGCGTGAAACCGGTGCCCAGATCCTGCTGGGCAACACCTTCCACCTCTGGCTGCGCCCGGGTCAGGAAGTGATGCGTGCCCACGGTGATCTGCACGATTTCATGAACTGGCAGGGGCCGATCCTGACTGACTCCGGTGGTTTCCAGGTATTCAGCCTGGGCCATATTCGCAAGATCACCGAAGCGGGCGTCCACTTCCGTCACCCCATCAATGGCGAGAAGATCTTCCTCGACCCCGAGAAGTCCATGGAGATCCAGTACGATCTGGGCTCCGACATCGTGATGATCTTCGATGAGTGCACGCCCTATCCGGCTACTTACGAAGAGGCGCGCAAGTCGATGGAGATGTCCCTGCGCTGGGGTAAGCGTTCTCGTGACAAGTTTGATGCGCTCGGCAACAAGAATGCCCTGTTCGGCATTATTCAGGGGTCAGTTTATGAAGATCTACGGGATGTCTCTCTCAAGGGGCTGCTGGAGATCGGTTTCGACGGTTATGCGGTCGGCGGTCTGGCGGTGGGTGAGCCCAAAGAGGATATGCACCGCATCCTCGAGCACGTTTGCCCGAAAATTCCGGCCGACAAGCCACGCTACCTGATGGGGGTCGGCAAACCGGAAGATCTGGTGGAGGGGGTTCGCCGCGGTATCGACATGTTCGACTGCGTCATGCCGACCCGCAACGCCCGCAACGGTCATCTGTTTACCACTGATGGCGTAGTGAAGATCCGCAACGCTCAGCACCGCAACGACACCAGCACCCTGGATGCCGAGTGCGATTGCTACACCTGCAAGAACTACAGCCGCAGCTACCTGCACCATCTGGACAAGTGCAACGAGATCCTCGGTGCCCGTCTGAATACGATCCATAACCTGCGTTATTACCAGCGTGTGATGCAGGGTTTGCGGGACGCGATCGAGCAGGGTAAATTAGACGACTTTGTAACTGAGTTTTACCGTCGGCAAGGGAAGCCTGTGCCTCCGTTAGCTGAAAATGACGTTAAATAACAACAACATATAATTTTGTTTTTCAAATCTACATCAATAAGAGGTTGTTAAATGAGCATTATCTCCAAGGCGTATGCAGAAGGCGCAGCACCGGGTGCACAGGGTGGTGGTATGGAAATGATCATCATGCTGGCCGTATTTGGCCTGATCTTCTACTTCATGATCTATCGTCCCCAGGCCAAGCGCGCCAAAGATCATCGCAATCTGATGAGCTCCTTGTCCAAGGGTGATGAAGTGCTCACTTCCGGTGGTCTGGTTGGCAAGATTGCCAAAGTGGCTGCTGACAGCGATTACCTGGTGATCGCTCTGAACGACCAGACTCAAGTCACCATCAAAAAGGACTTCGTCTCTGCCGTTCTGCCCAAGGGTTCTATCCAGTCCCTTTAATCTCCCAAGGAGCACAGCGTGTTGAATCGCTATCCGCTGTGGAAATACCTGATGGTGGTCTTCGTGATCGCCATCGGTTTTCTATATGCAGCCCCCAATCTTTACGGCGAAGACCCGGCCCTGCAGGTTTCTGCCAGCCGTGGTGCCGAAGTCAAGCTAGATACCCTTGACCTGGTGACACAGACGCTCGACGAGGCGAAAATCCCGGTCAAACATGCTGCGTTCGAGCACGGTCTGATCCTGATCCGTTTCAAGAACACCGAAGACCAGCTCAAGGCGCGCGATATTGTTGCCAACAAGCTGGGTGACAACTTCATTACCGCACTCAACCTGGCACCTTCCACTCCCGCCTGGCTCGAAGCCATCGGTGCGGCCCCTCTGAAGCTGGGTCTTGACCTGCGCGGTGGTGTGCACTTCCTGATGGAAGTGGACATGGCCGAAGCACTGACCAAGCAGCAAGAGCAGATGGTGCAGGATTTCCGTGCCGAGCTGCGCACCCAGAAGATCCGTTACTCCGGCGTGCGCCGGGTCGGTGATCAGGTGCAGTTGATCTTCCGTGACGAAGCCGATCAGGAACGCGCCGTTTCTCATCTGCGTCGTCAGAACCCTGATTTGACTTTCACTACCGAGCAGAAAGGGGATGAGTTCATCCTGCTGGCTGGTCTGAGCGAAGCCAAGATCAAGGAAGTGAAGAAGTACGCCCTGGAGCAGAACATCACCATCATCCGTAACCGGGTCAACGAACTGGGTGTGGCCGAGCCGTTGGTACAACAGCAAGGCGCCGAGCGCATTGTCGTTGAACTGCCCGGTATTCAGGACACTGCCCGCGCCAAGGAAATCCTGGGGGCGACCGCTACCCTGGAGTTCCACATGGTGGATGAGGCTGCTGATATTCAGGCTGCCGCGGAAGGGCGAGTACCTCCCAGCTCCAAGGTCTATACCGATCGCAATGGTCGTCCTGTGGTACTGCACAAGCGGGTGATCCTGACCGGTGACCACATCGTGGGTGCCCAGTCCGGTTTCGACGAGTACAGCCGTCCCCAGGTCAACATCAAGCTGGATGGCCAGGGTGGCAACAAGATGGCCAACTTTACCAAGGACAACGTGGGTAAAGGGATGGCGACTGTCTTCATCGAGTACAAGCCGGTTGGTCAGCCTGGTCCGGATGGCAAGCGCAAGTTCCGCAAGCAGGAGGAGGTGATCAACGTCGCCACCATCCAGTCGCGTCTTGGCAGCCAGTTCCGTATCACAGGTATCGACAACGCCAACGAAGCCCACAACCTGGCGCTGCTGCTGCGTGCCGGTGCCCTGATCGCCCCGATCCAGATCGTGGAAGAACGCACCATTGGCCCGAGCCTGGGTCAACAGAACATCGACAGCGGTATGGAAGCCATCGGCTGGGCCATGCTGGTGATCGTGCTGTTCATGGGGATCTACTACCGCGCGTTCGGCTGGGTCGCCAACCTGGCGCTCTGTATGAACCTGGTGTTGATTGTCGGCATCATGTCGATGATCCCGGGTGCCACCATGACCCTGCCGGGGATCGCCGGTATCGTCTTGACGCTGGGGATGGCGGTGGATGCCAACGTGCTGATCTACGAGCGTATTCGTGAAGAGATCCGCAACGGTCGCGGTGTTCAGCAAGCCATCCATCTGGGCTTTGATCGGGCATTCTCCACCATCGCCGACTCCAACGTGACCTCGCTGATCACTTGCGTGATCCTGTTCGGTATCGGTACTGGCGCCATCAAGGGCTTTGCCCTGACGCTGGGCATTGGTCTGACCGCCTCCATGTTTACTGCCATCACAGTTTCCCGTGCCATTATCAACCTGGCTTGGGGTGGACGGCGTATCGACAAGCTGCCCATCTGAGGATAGAGAGATGTTTCAGATTCTACATTTTGAAAAACCGATCCCGTTTATGCGCTATGCCAAGCCGGGTGTGGTTTTCTCTTCCGTGCTGATGGTGGTAGCCCTGTTCTTCCTGTTTGATCGGGGGCTGAACTGGGGTCTGGACTTTACCGGTGGAACCACCATCGAGGTGGGATTCCAGCAGTCGGTGAGCCTGGACAAGATCCACGACGTTCTGGAAGAGCAGAAGATTGAAGGGGCCACCCTGCAACACTTTGGCTCCAGCCGTGACGTGCTGTTCCGTCTGACCCCGAAAGAGGGGGTCAAGGTCGAGCAGCAGGGTAACGAGGTGCTTGCGGCGGCCAAGCTGCTCGATGAGGGCGCAGTGCTCAAACGCGTCGAATTCGTCGGCCCTTCAGTCGGTGACGAGCTGGCCACTGACGGGGCGCTGGCGATGCTGGCCTCCATCATCTGTATCCTGATCTACGTGGCGGTGCGCTTTGAATGGCGTCTGGCCATGGGCGGCATTCTCTCGCTGGTGCATGACGTGGTGATCACCCTGGGTGTCTTTGCCTACTTCCAGTACGAGTTCGACTTGACCGTACTGGCGGCGCTGATGACCCTGGTGGGTTACTCCCTGAACGATACCATCGTAGTGTTCGACCGCTTGCGGGAGAACTTCCGCAAGGTGCGTAAAGGGGATACCGACTACATCCTGGATCTCTCCATGACCGAGACCCTGAGCCGTACTATCATCACCTCCGGCCTCACCTTCGTGGTGGTGCTGGCGCTGCTGCTCAAGGGCGGCGCGCTGATCCACGGTTTTGCCGTGGCCATGGTGATCGGTGTGGCTTTCGGTACCTACTCCTCCATCTATGTGGCGAGTGCGTTTGCCATGTTCCTCGGCGTCAAGCGCGAGCACATGCTGCCCACCCAGGTAGAGAAAGAGGGCGCGGATCAGCAGGAGATCCTGCCGTAACAGAAAGAGCGCCTAATGGCGCTCTTTTCTTATCTCTGCGTGTCGTTTGCTGACGCAGATGATGTCAACAAAAGGAGCTTGCCATGCAACACAATCCCCGTTTTTTGGCGCTGGTTGACGGGATCCGCTCCCGCATCACCGAAACCGATGTTCACCAGATCAAGCGCTGGCAGGATGAAGGGCGCACGTTTCACCTGATCGACGTGCGGGAAGAGAGCGAGTGGGCCAAAGGCCATCTGCCCGGAGCCCAATATCTGGGTCGTGGAGTGATTGAGCGGGATATCGAGACCCTGTTCCCGGATCCCGAGACCACACTCTATCTCTATTGTGGTGGCGGTTTTCGCTCCGTACTGGCGGCCGACAATTTGCAACAGATGGGTTATCGCAACGTAATCAGTGTTGACGGCGGTTTTCGCGGCTGGCTGGAGGCCGGATACCCTGTCGAATCCTGATTTATTTGATGGAGAGGGGCTCAGCTACATGACAAAGTGGCGGCTGACCTTTACCATATGCGGGGTCAAGCGTAAGCGTCGGAGTGTTCATTGAACGTCAGGAAAGGGATTGGATACCTCCTTGGTATCCTGTTGTTGCTCCCCATGTGGGGTTGCAGCAGTAGCAGTCATGTCAACACCCCTAAGGTTCCCAAGGCGCAGCCTGCTTCACTGGTATTGGCGACCCCCCTGCAGGTCTCCTACCAAAGCGAGTTGGCGCTCGCCCGACTCGGGCAGATGCTGAGTGAAATGGAGTTGACCACGGAGCAACGGGCCGAGTTGTTCTATGAACGTGCCGTGGTGTTTGATCGCGTCGGCTTGCGTTCCCTCGCTCGTCTCGATTTCAACCGGGCCCTGCGGGAGAAGCCGGATTTCGCCGAAGCCTACAACTTCATCGGTGTCTATCTGGTACAGCAGCAGAACTACGACGAAGCCTATGAGGCATTCGACTCAGCCCTCGAGCTGGCACCCGATTATGACTATGCCTACCTTAACCGCGGCATTGCCCTCTATTACGGTAACCGTCCCGAGCTGGCTGCGGCCGATATGAAGCGTTTCTACGAAGCTCAGCCGGAAGACCCCTATCGGGTGATCTGGCTCTATCTGGCCGAGCAGAAGCTCAATCCCGCTGCGGCCATGAGCCGGATGCGCGAGCGCCTCAACAAGTACGATGACGATGCCTGGAACTGGGATCTGGTGCGTCTCTACACAGGTGAGATCAACGCGTCCCAGCTGATGGGCAACGTGGTGAAAGGGGTGAAGGATAACCGGGAGCTGGCCGAGCGCCTGTGTGAAACCTATTTCTATCTGGGCAAGTTCGAGTTGGGCAAAGGCAACCGCAAGGAAGCCATCAGCTACTTCAAGTTGGCGCTCTCCAACAACGTCTATGACTTCATCGAGCACCGCTATGCTCTGCTCGAACTGGAGCTGATGGCACGCAAGCCCTTACCGCCGGGAGCCCAGAGCAAAGGCGAACAGCCCTCCTGAATGGAGATGGCGATTACCCAGTGATAGAAAACCTCGGTATGAGGCTAATGCCAGTCAGTGAAACCTGACTGGCATTGTTTTTATCTGCTTTTTCACACCTACTCCCGTGGCTTGGCTCCATGTCACAGTGAGCTGCGTGTCGCTAATCCACACAACCCCGCCAGTTTTTCCAACTCTGCCGCCCGCTTCTGAATAATGCACGGGCACGTCTGATCCATGCAGCTCAACAGATGGATGGGGCCGATGCCGTGTGAAACCCGGCCGGCTCGTCGTATGCCTCCTGATATGGGTGATTTGCTTCCCTATCGCGGTGGGCGACTGGTTGACTATCTGCGCCTCTTGTTCGACTCCTGCCGGACTGCACTTTTAAATCGTCTCGTCTGACGAGAGGGAGTAAATATGCGTGCTGACCCGTGCTTTTACACTCCGTTACATCTGCTCGTCCTGTGACCGCCCCATAATGGCCCCTGATCCCCTAACCCTGTGCGATGGGGGGCGGATCAGTAGCCGATAAGGTGGAGATCACGAGCAGTTTCCTGTCAGCACGGAGGCCAGAACGGCAGATGTCACAGAGCGTATCAAACCAGGTGATCAGACGAATGCTGGGAGCCTGCCAGCAGCAGGGGGGAGATCCCGATGCCATTCTGATGGCGGGCGGCCTCACGTCGTTCGACATCGAGCGGGAGCAGGGCCGGCTGCCGGCCCACAGCCACTACCGGATGCTGCAACTGATGCAGCCCTATCTGGCCAGTTTTCACGAAACCATCCTCTCCTACGACATCGGCCAGCTCTACCAGCACTATCCACCCCTCATCAGCCTGTGCCTGAACCAGCCCTCGCCGCGGGCGGCGCTCGAGGTGCTGTTGGCCTATCGCCCCATCATCGGCAGTTGTGACGAGCTGCGGGTGCGGCGGGGGGCGCAGGCCAGCCAATACCTGTATGTCAATCAGGGGCCTGCCAGCCTGGGGGCGAGTCAGGCCATCCCCAACTTCATCATCCTCTACCGGATTTTGCGGGTCTATCTGGCGGCTCCCCAGGTCTCGGTGGGCTTCACGGGGCGGCCGCCACCGCGCCATCAGCTGCTGGATCAATTCTTTGGAGCCCGCTGCCGCTGGGAGCAGGGGGAAAACACCCTGACCATCGACAACGCCCAGCTCGACTGCCCCAGCCACTGCTACAACGAACCACTGGGTCATCTGCAGCTGGCCCAGCTGGCGCAGATCTGCGCCGACATCGCCGAGCGGGCCCCCTTTGCCTATCTGGTGGGGGAGCGGATCCGCCACAAGATCCGGGAAGGGGAGCTGGAGAGCGACGAGAGCCTGCTCAAGGAGGTGTGCGCGGCCATGAATGTCAGCCGCTGGACCCTCAATCGCAAATTGCAGGGGGAGGGGAGCAGCTTCTCCACCCTGCTGAGGGAGGCGAGGGTGAACGAAGCTTGCCGCTTGCTGGGCGAGGGGGATCAACCGCTGCAGAACATCAGCGATCGGGTCGGCTTCTCGTCCCAGAGCGCCTTCAACCGTTTCTTCAAGGCCAACACCCGCATGACGCCGCTGGCCTATCGCAACGCCCGCCAATAACAACGGGACCGGCGCAAGGCCGGTCCCGTGGGCGGGTCATTGCTGGGCAATGTTCGAGCAAGGCCAGGCTGGGAGCCCGGCCGTGCCTGCCTCTGTTAGCGAGTGACGGTGGTGACGCTGGCGGGATCCACCCCGGTCGGCAGTGCCAGTGCCCCTGGCGTGGTGTTGCTCACCACTATCTCCTTGCTCACCGTGAAGCTGACCGGCGTGTTGGCGGAGACATCCGACGAGGGGCTGATGTAGGCGCTGTAGCGACCCGGCTCCACGATCCACTGGTTGCTGGCTTCATCGAAGCTGGCGAGGATGCTGGCCGGAATGGTGAAGCTCAGCTGTTCGCTGGCCCCCGGTGCCAGCTGCGCCGTCTTGGCAAAGGCCTTGAGCTCGATGAGCGGTTTCTTCAGCTTGACCTCGGGGGCGGTCACATAGACCTGGGCCGCCTCCTTGCCTGCCACGGCACCCGTGTTGGTGATGGTGGCGGTCAGCACCAGGCTGCCGGCACTGCCCCTCTCCAGGGTATTGCTGGCGATGGCGGGGCTGGTGTAGCTGAAGCTGGTGTAGGAGAGACCGAAGCCGAACGGGTAGGAGACCGTCTGCTCGAAGGTGCTGTAGTAGCGATAGCCCACGTAGATCCCCTCGTTGTAGTAGAGATCGTCCGGTTCGCCGTCTCCGTCGGTGTCCTCACCCGGGAAGGTGCCGGCGGAGGGTACGCTGGCGTAGCTTTGAGGGAAGCTCTGGGCCAGTTTGCCGCTCGGGTTGACCGCGCCGGAGAGCACGTCCGCCACCGCGTGGCCGGTCTCCTGGCCAGCCATGTAGGCCAGCAGGATGCCATCCACCTTGTCGCTCCACTGGGCGGTGTCGATGACGCCGTTGACGTTGAGCACCACCACCACCTTCTTGCCCTGGGCGTGGAAGGCGCTGCTCACCGCGTCGATGAGGGCGCGCTCGTCATCACCGAGCAGATAGTCCCCCTTGCCGCTGCTGCGATCCGCCCCTTCCCCGGCCTGGCGGCCGATGCTGATGACGGCGGCTTGCTGGGTAGCGGCCGCACTGGCGATCAGGGCCGCCAGCTCGCCGCTGATTGGCGCCTCGGCGCAGGTGTAGTAGCCCTTGGCGCCAAATTGCCCCTCGTGATAGACCTTGTTGTTCTCGTAAAAATCGCGGTAGTAACTCTGCAACGCCTCGTTGACCGGGAAGCGTGCCGCCAGTCCCTGCGCGATGGTGGTGGTGCTGGCGGCGTTCACATCCCCGCTGCCGGTGCCGCCCTTGTAGGTGTTGATCTGGTTGATGCCAAAACTGGCCAGCGTGCTGCTTGCCGCCAGCGGCAGGGCCGCGGCGTGGTTGCGCAGCAGCACCATGCTCTCGGCACCGGCCTGACGGGCCAGTTTGGCGTGGGCGGTCAGGTCCGGGCTGTTGCTGATGGCCAGCTGGTTGTAGGAGGGGCTCTTCATTACCTGGGTCAGGATGTGGATGGCGGCCTCGTTTACCTTGGCTTCGTCGAGCTGGCCCTGCTCGATGGATTGCTGCAACTGCTCCTTGACGTTGCCCGGCTCGATCAAATCCTGTCCCGCCAGCACCTGCTTGTAGGCGTTGTTGGCCACGTCGCCGGCAAACCAGTCGGACATCACCAGGCCGTCGAACTTCCACTCGCCGCGCAGCAGGTCGGTCACCGCATCCTTGCGCTCGTTCACATAGGTGCCGTTGACCTTGTTGTAGGAGGTCATCACCGCCCAGGGCTGGGCCTCGTCCACCGCTATCTGGAAGCCGCGCAGATAGATCTCGCGGAAGGTTCTCGGTTCGCCGATGTCGTTGATCTGGTTGCGGTTGGTCTCGGAGTTGTTGCCGAAGTAGTGCTTGATGGTGGTGCCTACCCCGTTGCTCTCCACCCCGTTGACCATGGCGGCGCCGATTTTGCCGGTGAGCAGGGGGTCTTCCGAGTAGTACTCGAAGTTGCGGCCATTGAGGGGGTTGCGCTGGATGTTCATGCCCGGGGCCAGCAGGATGTCGACCCCGTACTGGCGCACCTCGTCCCCCATGGCTTCGCCGACGGCCTTGACCAGCTTGACGTCCCAGCTGGAGGCGAGCAGCGAGCCGATGGGCCAGGCGGTAGCGTAGTAGCTGGCGCTGTCACCGTCGCGGTTGGCGTTGATCCGCACCCCGGCCGGCCCGTCCGCCAGTTTGAGGGCCGGAATGTCGATGCCGTCCGCGCTGCGCAGCACGCCGTTGATGTAACCCGCCACGCCGGGCACGTCCTGCTTGACGTTGATGGCGCCGTTGGCACTGCCGTAACCGGGGCCGGAGAGCAGGTCCAGCTTCTCGCTCAGGGTCAGCTTGGCCACCATGGCCTCGGCCTGGTCGTGGTAATAGGCATCGTCCTTGACCAGGGGATCCGAGTCATTCTGGTTGCAACCGACCAGCAGGCCGGCCAGCGCCAGGCTGACACCCAGTGAAACCGCTTTCAATTTTGTGGTGATAGGCATGAAGACGTCCTCGTAACTGTCTGAATAAAAATAAAAAGGAGATATCGACACCGGGTGGAAGGCATCCGCCCGGGCTGGGCCGCTCTGCTGGCGGCTGCCATTGGATATCGCAAGGAAGGCCGAACGGGCCCGTGGGCCGGCGTTTGGCTGCAGGCAGGTTAACAAGCCGGGCGAGGGCCGCCTTGCCCCGGGGGAGCGAGAAATGTGCCGGCGGGAGCAAGGGTGCCGAGTTGTGAGCGAGGTCGCATCGAAAGGCGGTGCCAAACCAGGGGCTGAAAGTGACAAGAGGGGAGAAGGGCAGGGGAGATGCGGAAAAAACGGGTGGCCTGATGGCCAATGAAGATGACCGCGGGCAACACGCGAGGGGGCCGGCGGCCCCCTCGAAGATCAGCTGATATGCCCGGGCAATGGCCCGGGACGGCTCACTTGGGCTGTTTGAGGGCCCCGGCGAGTTCAATCTGCACCTTGACCCCCTCCTGCTTGAGCGCCGTGGCGACGGCGTTCAGATCGGTACCCGGCTTGGCTTCCAGCAGGGCGATGCCGCCGCTGCTCTGCTTGAAGCGCAGGCCGTGACGGCTGGCCAGTGCGCTGGCCTGGTCGTCATCGGCTTCCACCAGCAGGGTGCCGCTGACGGTGAGCTCGGGGCTGGCGGCCCCCTGCATCAGCACATCGCCACGGTGCAGGGTCTGCAGCGGTTCCTTGCCATCGAGACTGCGGGGGGTTCGCGACTTGCTGCCATGGTCGGGGATGAGGTAAGTCTGGCCATTTACCTCTATAGTGCGGTACTGCTTGCCCTCCAGAGTCACGGCTTCTGCCGCCACAGCATTAAGCACGAGGGGGGCCAACAGGCTGGCCAGCAGTAAGGTAACCGGTTTGTTCATGATAAAATTCCTCGCTTGTTAGCTGTGGTTGGCGTTGTGGCCAAGGATCCGCAAGGACCACTCGATCAGCTTGCCTGGCTGGCGGTTGTTGCGCTCGGTCAGGGTGGTGCGCTCACGGGTCTGGAGACTGAGCAGAGAGACCTCGCGATTACCGTTGGCAACGTCGGTTACTTCCAGTCGCCAGGCTCCTTGTGCCGGTTCACCATAAAACTTGTGGGAGAGCAGGCGCATGTCACGCAAGCCCTTGGTGCGCACATAGCCCATTTTTTGCAGATCGAGCGACTGGCCAACCAGGCTGTTGAACGGGTTCAGCAGTATGCTGCGGGTACCGGCGGGGGAAACCAGTTCGATCAGCAGATCGGGCAGACGCTGGTGATCCAGGCTGACCGTGACCTGTACCGCTTCGACGGTCAGCGGGGTTGCGACTGTGGCGGTCGAACTGGTCGGGCTATTGCCCACATCGGCAATGGCAGAGGAGGCGCGATCCACCGGTTTGACCTTCAGCCATGGCAACTGAACCAGTGGCGGCAGTGGCTGGTGAGTGGCCGCCAGCGCGAGAGCCTTGTTGACATCGATCAGGCCAAAGCCATAGGTGGGACTGAACCACATGCCGGCGGCATTCCGCTCCCACCCTTCCAGTCCCTTGACCTCACGGCGTTTTCCGGTGCTGCTGGTGTAGCTCACCATGACCGGAGGGTGCGCAGCATCAACCCGGGTAGCACTGCGTGCCAGCAGATCCCGTTGGTCCCGCACCGACAGATCGGGATAGGCAGACATTAGCAGCGCCATGGCGCCAGCGGTGCTCGGGGTCGCCGAAGAGGTGCCGTTCATCACACCGTTGTAGTCACAGCTGGCATCCAGTTGCAGGTCGCCGTGCAGCCGGTTGCTACTGGGATCATCGGTACGGTTGTAGCCCATGTCGCAACCGGGTAGATCCGTGGTGACCATGGCGGGGGAGTCGGTGCCATATTCGCCACCGGTGGCGCTCAGGAAGACGTTGCTGCCGACGCTGGAGTAGGAGGATCTGACACCATCTGCGTTGAGCGCACTTACTACCAGGTTCCAGAAGTTACTGTTCGAGGGGTCGATATTGCTGTTTTCAAACGGCAATTTGGGGCCGCTGCCGGTGCGGTTCAGCACATAGCCACCTGCCGCTATTCTGTTGAAGCCGTTGCCGGCAGCCTTGATATAGGCCGCCCCTTGCCGCTTGAGGGTCTGTTGTTCGAACAGACGATCGAGTTGCACCTGATCGAGATCGTTGGCCGGACGGGGATCCACCAGGCTCATGCCGTAGCTCTGGTTGAAGACCCGATTGTCGCGGCTGGCCTCGCTGTCGCCAAGGGCGTAGAGCCAATCCTGCTGCAGCTGTTCACTCTCGTCATCAAGCAGATTGAATCCCTGCAACTGGGCGCGGGGGGCGATCCCCTTGGTGCCTATGGTGTTGTCCACCGCGGCGATAATGCCCGCCACCGAGGTGCCATGGGCGGTATCCGGATTGGTCGGGGTCGGGTCATCGCTGCCGGTTACCACATTTTTTGAACCCGGACGCACGTTGTCCGCCAAATCCGGGTGGCCGATGGCCAAGCCATCATCCACTACCGCGATATTTATACCCTGTCCCAGCACGCCGGTACGGTGTGCCCACCAGAGGTTGAGGTCATTGCCTGCGATTCCTGCCCTGGCACTGAAGCCATCCTGGCCGCTGTTGAGCAGATACCACTGCTGAGCCTGCAGCGGGTTGATGCCGGGCAGGCAGCGTTCCGTGCTGCTGCGGCCAGTATCCAACCCGCTCTCCTTACCGCTGAGCGGGACACAACTTTCACTTGCCTGAACGAGTGCAACTGGCAGTGTCGACAGCAGCGCTGTGACCGTCAGCGCTAACGATGTTTGCTTCATTATTTTTAAACTCCATCTTATAGGGCACCTTCCTGGGTGCGAATGGAATCTACACATGGATAATGAAGAGTCAAAAGAGCCCGTTTTCATAAGTTTGATAAGATTCAAAGAAATCTGATCTTTTTTGTGGTAGGTATTCCATTGAGGCTTTCAGTGTGCTCTATTGAGAGCATTTATCATTTGCAATTATTGATCTTTCTGTAATTAACTGGCGTGGGTTGCAACCTGCTTTCGTGACTGTCCGATGCGCCGGCTGTGTGGGCATCATCTTGGCTCCCTTCTCTTTATCACCTGGCTTATTACCTTTCTCGTTTTTGTTGCTTGGCACCGGGCGCTGACTCTGATAGCTTGCTTTAAATGGCCTTTTAGATGTCTGGATTTCCATTTTCGACTCTGACAATCCGGCATCACTCGATAAATCTGCAGACAGGGAGTCTTTTATGTTGCGTGGTACCTTCCGCTTTTGTTCCGTATTGTTGCTGGCAAGCAGTCAGGCCGGCATCGTCCTGGCAGCCGATCCGGCCAAACAGGAGATTGTGATTGGCACTACCGTGGGGGATTTTGCCGACATGGTGACCGACTCCATCAAGCCACAGCTGGAGGCCAAGGGGTACAAGGTCAAGCTGGTGGAGTTTACCGACTATGTCTCCCCCAATATTGCGTTGGCCGACGGGTCGCTGGATGTGAATTGTTTCCAGCACAAACCCTATCTTGAAAGCTTTGCCAAGGATCGGGGGTTGTCGCTGGCACCTATTACCCAGGTGCCAACAGGCCCGATGGGGCTCTATTCCGGCAAGCTGGTCGCTCTCGACAAGGTGAAAGAGGGGAGTACAGTGGCCATCCCCAACGATCCCACCAATCAGGCGCGGGCGCTGTTGATGCTGCAGGATCTCGGCTGGCTTACTCTCAAGGAGGGGATCAATCCGCTCAAGGCGAGCGAATTTGATGTAGTGCGCAATCCGCACAACCTCAAGCTGGTACTGCTTGAAGCTGCACAACTACCTCGCGCTCGGGAGGATGTGGATTTTGCGGTGATAAACGGCAATTTCGCCGCCTCCAGCGGTATCCCGTTCACTGAAGGTCTCTTCCTGGAGCGTAGCTACGACTTTATCAACTGGGTGGTGGTAAAAAGTGCCGATGCGGACAAGCCCTTTGCCAAAGATGTGGCAGCAGCCTACAACTCGGCGGCCTTCAAGGACTATGCGATAAAGCGTTTCGTCGGCTACAAGTACCCGCAAGGGTGGGGGGGCTAAAGCCGGTCAGGGTGGAACGATTACGATATGGCATAAAAAAACGCCCCGGATTCGGGGCGTTTTACTGGGACAAAACCATCAGTGCCAAGGTCAATGATTGCGATAGAATCGGTTCAGCTCGTTCATCACCTGGATCATAGCGCCCATATCGGGAGTGCCATGTTTGATCGGACGATAGCTGTTGCGCTCCAGCAGTTCGAAGTCACCCTGTTTGTTGAAGTGGGTGATGGTGTCGCCTTCATAAATAGCGAAGTCGTTCTGATCCCCGGCCAGTAGCCAGTTACGCGGGCTGGTGTCGAACAGAGAGCGCCCCACACTGTAGTCCCGTGGCGGGTTGCGCACGCCCAGCAGGCTCTGCATCAGGGTCGGGGCCAGATCGAGATGGCTGCTCGGTCGCTCCACGACCTGGCTGCCACGTCCCGGCCAGGCAATTACCATCGGCACCTGAACCTGATAAAGGGAGTAGTTGTTGCCAGCGCCCCAGCTGTTGCTATGGGTATCGTTGAACTCCTGGCCATGATTGGAGGTGATCACCACCACAGTATTGCTGTCCATCCCCTGCTGTTGCAGCTTGGTCAACATATCTTCCAGCAACTGATCGGTATAGAAGACCGAGTTTTTGTAGCGATTCTCCAGTTTCTGCAGGTTTTCCGGCCGATAGGCGGTGGCCGGGTTGAAGTTGGTCAGCTCAGGCTGGAACGGCCCCTTCATGGTCGCGGGAAGTTGATAGTCGCCCGGGCTGGAGAGGTAGACCAGCGAGAACCAGGGGCGCTCCGGGGTGCGCTTCTCCAGCCACTGCTGCCAGTCGATCAGCAGCTTGCCATCATCGACCTGTTCGGAGACAAACACCTGTTTACGCAGACCGGAGAGGATGCTCTTGCGATACTTCTGGGCATCTTCCATCGCACCGAACAGCCCGAACTGGTAATCCTGGCGCAACATCTCGTCAAACAGCACCGGTGGACGCTTGTCGCTGCTGATCTCTTTGTAGTAGTGGCCGGGCAGGCCGTAAAAGAGGCCGAACATGCCCATCAAGTCGTCGTTTCCGGCACTGAGGTGATTGCGGAACGTCAGATGCTGATCCGCATAGCGCTGCAGATTGGGCATGTTGATGTTGTTGAGCATGTCAAAGCGCAGGGAGTCGACCACCACAATCAGTAGATTGCTGTGGGTCTGGGGGGCATTGACATTGAGCGGGCGCAGTGGGTAGTGCATCCTGCTGTCGCCTTCATCTCGCTGGGAGGCCGCCTGCTTCTCGTACTGATCCAGATCCAGCCAGCCATGTTTGGCCAGGAAGGAACGGGCCGTCATGGGGTAGGAGAGCGGGAAGTTGGCGCGCTGCATGGTGATGGGCTGATAGAGAGTGGCATCCGCCCAGCTGTTGACCACGTGGGTCAGGATAAAGCAGATCAGCAAGGCCAGCCCCACCTGATTGCCGTACTGACGGCGTTTGCGCTTGTTGATCTTGCGCCAGACATAGGCCGACAGCAGCAGCTGCAGCAGGAAGATGGTGGGGACGGCAATAAAGATAATGCTCCAGATCGAGCCCTCTTCGGTCTGGGCTTGATCCAGCAGCAATTGCCACACCTGGGCATTGAGGTGGAACTTGAATAGCCGGAACACCTGGGTGTCGATCAGCAGCAGCACCAGTGCCAGTGTCGCCACAATGGCGGAGATGAAACGCAGCGGTTTCTCTTTGGGCAGCAGGAAGCTGAGTGGGAAGATCGTCAACAGGTAAGTGACAAAACTTAAAAAAGAGAAGTGGCCAATCCAGCTTACAACGAGATAGACCACGCCAAGCGTGGTCGACGGCCAGTTGATGGCACCCAGATAGCGGGTGGCAATCAGCATGGCCAGAATGATGTTGAAGAAGGAGAACCAATGCCCCCAGGTGATCAGGCGAGAGACATTATCACGATAGGGGTTACCGGTTTCGACCATAGTGATCCATCTGCGTTGAGAAACGTCAAATCAACAGAGTCGCAGGACTCAGTGTGTGTCATGGCGGTTATCGACCGATGCGGTCAGGGCCTGGACAAACTTTTCTGTGATGGCCTGGCGTTGTGCCGGAGCCATACCATTGATGATATTGGTGGTCAGGTTGCCGAGCACCATCAGACTGAGATCCACCGGCGCTTTATGCTTTTCCAGGGCGGTGATCAGGTCGTTCATCAGGGCGTCAAACTGCTCGTTATTGTACTTTGATACGATGGGCATAATCTTCAGTTCATCTCGGTTCAAAGCGCCTTATAATACTTCACCCTTTCGGCTAACACTATGGCTTTGTGACATGAGTCTCGATATCGACAAGATCATTCTTCACTCCCTGCGCCAGGGCGGCGATGGTCAACCTCACGCCGACACCCGCAGCCAGCTTCTGCCTGCTGACGAGGCAGTACAGGGGCTGATGGCGGAGCTGCACCGCATTTACAATGGCAAGGGGGGCAAGGGCTTTGGCTTTTTTGCAGACCCCGAGGCCGCCGTCGCCGAGCTGGCTGACGGTGAAGAGGCTCCCAAACAGCCTTCTCCCCTGTTTCGCATTGCGCTGGAAAAACTGCTCGACGAGCAGCTCGAATTCGTCCCCTTCTCGGTGGAGATGACCCAGCTGCTGGTCAGGCAACTGGTGGAGCACGCCCTTGACGAGCAGGGGGTACTGCTGTTTGCCAAGTACAACTACGTGGGGGTTGACTACCTGATGATCGCTCTGCTGGAAGGCAAGGAGAGCGTCACCGTCAGCGAAGCGCTGGAGTTGCGTCATATCCAGTATCTCGATATCGGCAAACTCAATCTGGTGGCTCGTATCGATTTGACCGAATGGAAAACCCAACCGGATTCGCGCCGCTATATCACCTTCAGCAAGGGACGTATCGGTCGCAAACTGGGCGATTTCTTTATGGATCTGCTGGGGGCCCGTGAGGGGATGGATGCCAAGGTGCAGAATAAAGGCTTGCTGCAGGCGGTAGAAGATTATTGCGACAGTCGCCAGCTCGAACCGACCGAGCGCAATGACTATAAAAAGCAGGTCTTCAAATATTGCTCCGAACAGGCGAGTGCCGGTGAAGAGATCGAGATCAAGGAGCTGTCAGCAGAATTGCCCGGCGATGGCGATCTCGATTTTTACAGCTTTATCGGTCAGGAGTATGAGCTGGAAGAGCGTTTCCCGGCTGACCGTTCCACCCTGCGCGGCTTGACCAAGTTTGTCGGCTCCGGGGGCGGCCTGACCCTGAGCTTCGAGCAGAAACTGTTGAACTGCAGGGTGTTTTATGACCCGCAGACCGATACCCTGACCATCAAGGGGGTGCCGCCAAATCTCAAGGATCAGCTGCTGCGCCAGTCATAATGTGATCCGGCCTTCATTTTTGGCAAAAAGACACCGCAGTTCGCTGCGGTGTCTTTTTATTTAATGGGGCAGGGGGCAGCGAAACCAACTCGGTGCTTTGTTAACAAATTAAACAGAATTATCCATGTGAAAGGGTTTTCAATGAGGTGAAAACCCTTTCAATCGTGTTTTTTTATTTCTATTTGGTAATTTAATTTCTTGCATTGGCGAGAAATATGCCAATAAATGGCGCTAACCCCCTGAAATAAGAAAATGTTTTCAAAACTTTCTGGAAGGAAATACGTAATTGCATTTCAAAAATGCGAGTTGCGTCATGTGAGCCGTTTGCCGCTTGGGATAATATTCATCTCGCACACAATGCTCTTACAGCGCGGAACTAATACAAGGAAAGGCTCATGAAAAAGAAATTGCTGTCATCCCTGATCGGTCTGGCCACTCTTGGCGTCGCTTGCTCTGCTACTGCTGCCATCGATGAAGGCCAGCTGACCATCTGGATCAACGGTGACAAGGGATACAACGGTCTGGCTGAAGTGGGTAAGAAGTTTGAAGCAGAAACCGGCATCAAGGTTACTGTGGCTCACCCGGATCAGGTTGAAGTGAAATTCCAGCAAGCCGCAGCCACTGGCAACGGCCCGGACATCTTCTTCTGGGCTCACGACCGTTACGGTGAGTGGGTCAAAGCCGGTTTGCTGGTCCCCGTGACCCCGAACGCTGCCACCAAAGGCAAATTTGAACAGCTGGCATGGGATGCCATGACTGTTGATGGCAAAACCTATGGTTACCCGGTTGCCATGGAAGCGGTCAGCCTGATCTATAACAAAGACCTTCTGCCCGAGCCGCCGAAAACTTTCGAAGAGATCGCCAAGATTGACGAGACTCTGAAGAAAAACGGCAAGCGCGCCATCATGTGGGCTTATGACACCCCGTACTTCAGCTACCCGCTGGTGGCTGCCAACGGTGGTTACGCCTTCAAGAAAACCGCTACCGGTTATGACGTTAAAGATACCGGCGTGAACAATGCGGGCGCCAAGATGGGCGTGGGTTACATCTCCGAGATGATCAAGTCCGGTCACCTGGAAAAAGGCATCGACTACGGTGTGATGGACGCCAAGTTCAATAAGGGCGAAGTGGCCATGATGATCAACGGTCCCTGGGCCTGGAGCAACCTGGACAAGAGCGGCATCAAGTACGGTGTAGCACCGCTGCCGACCTTGAATGGCAAACCGGCTAAAGCCTTCGTTGGCGTACTGGGTGCCACCATCAACGCCGCCAGCCCGAACAAGGATCTGGCCATCGAGTTCCTGGAAAACTACCTGTTGACCGATGCCGGTCTGGCGCCGGTTAACGCCGACAAGCCGCTGGGTGCAGTCGCGCTGAAATCCTTCCAGAAGACCCTGGAATCCGATCCGCACATCAAGGCCACCATGCTGAACGCCCAGGCTGGCGAGCCGATGCCGTCCGTTCCCGAGATGAGCCGTTTCTGGTCCTCCTTCGAAACAGCCCTCAAGAACGTGACCTCCGGTCGTCAAAGTGTTGATGAAGCACTGGATACCGCTGCCAAGCGTATCGTTCAGTAAGCTTGCACCACCCGGGAGGCCGCAATGGCCTCCCACTCTCTCAAATCTCTCTTGGCGTTATAAAGGTTAATTGGCATGGAAGTAGTACCTTCTGTTGAGTCCTATGCCGGTCCGAAGGATAAGCACACCTGGCTTAAGTGGACCATCGCGGCCCTGGTCGCCATCCTCAACGGCTATGCAGCCGTGATGATGTACGCCAGTGGCGAGTGGGTATTCGCGCTGCTGGATCTGGTGGTGGTATCCGTCGGTCTGTATGTCTTCATGAACAAGAAGACCTATGCCCATCGCTACATCTTTCCGGGTGTCGCGGGCATGGTTGTATTTATCATCTTCCCTCTTGCCTACACCATTGGCATTGCCTTCACCAACTATTCGGGATCCAACTTGCTCTCCATTGAGCAGGCGCGGGACTACCATCTGAAGAAAACCTACAAGGTGGCGGGCGGTGAATTCGATTTTACCCTGCTGGGTGGCGACAACGGCCAGTTCCAACTGCTGCTGACACAGGAGCAGCAATCCTATCTCAGTCAACCGCTGGCTCTGATGAACAACAAGGCTCGCGAGTTGGCAGTGCGTGAGGGTAGGGTTCAGAACCTTGCCCAGGAAGTCCGGCTCGAGCCCGTTACCGGCGACGTCACCGGTAAAGCGGCACCGATCCGCGCCATCGTTGACCATCGCACCCATCTGAGCGCGCTCGATCTGGTGCTGCCTGATGGTACCACTCATCTGACCCTGAGCAGCCTGCGCAAGTTTGCCGCCCAGAAGCAACAGTACAGCCGTCTGACGGATGGCGCCGTGCTCAAGTCCGGCGTGGTGATCAAGGACAGCAACTTGCTGCGTGACAACCAGAGCGGTGAGCTGATGCTGCCCAATGGCGAGACCGGTTTCTATCAGTACATCGATGAACAGGGACAGTTTGTCGGCAAAAGCGTGGCTCCGGGCTTTGTGGTGAGCGTGGGGTGGAAAAACTTCGCCCGCATCGTGACGGACCCGGGTATTCAGGCGCCGTTCCTGCAGATCTTCGTCTGGACCGTGATCTTCTCTGCCTGTTCCGTGGCGTTCACCCTGGCTATCGGCATGGTGCTGGCCTGCCTGGTGCAGTGGGAATCTCTCAAGGGACGCGGCTTCTATCGGGTCATGCTGATCCTGCCCTACGCGATCCCGGCGTTTATCTCCATCCTGGTGTTCAAGGGGTTGTTCAACCAGAACTTCGGTGAGATCAACATGTTCCTGGAAGCGGCGTTTGGCATCAAGCCGGACTGGTATACCAACCCCTTCCTGGCCAAAGTGATGATCCTGATTGTCAATACCTGGCTCGGCTACCCCTACATGATGATCCTCTGCATGGGCCTGCTCAAAGCCATTCCGGAAGATCTCTATGAAGCGTCCGCCATGGACGGTGCCGGCCCGGTGCAGAACTTCTTCAAGATCACCGTGCCGCTGTTGATGAAGCCGCTGACACCGCTGTTGATTGCCTCGTTCGCCTTCAACTTCAACAACTTCGTGCTTATCCAGTTGTTGACCAACGGTGCGCCCGACATCATCGGCGCCAGCACCCCGGCCGGTACCACCGACTTGCTGGTGAGTTATACCTACCGGATTGCGTTCCAGGGATCGGGTGGTCAGGACTACGGTCTGGCCAGTGCCATCGCCACAGCCATCTTCCTCATCGTAGGTGCGCTGGCGCTGCTCAACCTGAAATTGTCCAAAGCCGACAAGCAGCTGTAAGGAGGCTTCAACATGGCAATCGTACAACCCAAATCAGTCAAATACCGGGTGTGGGCAACCCACCTGGTCATGTGGGGCTTCCTGGCGTTGATCATCTTCCCGTTGATCATGGTTATCGCCATCTCGTTCCGTAACGGTAACTTCGCCGTAGGGGAGATCATCCCCTCCAATCCGACGCTGGATCACTGGAAGCTGGCACTTGGCATCTCCATCACCAACGCCGACGGCAGCATCACGCCGCCGCCGTTCCCGGTGCTGACCTGGTTGTGGAACTCCATCAAGATCGCCGGCATCACTGCCCTGATGATCGTGACGCTCTCCACCACCTGTGCCTACGCCTTTGCCCGCCTGCGTTTTCGTGGCAAGTCCACCATCCTGCAGGGCATGCTGATTTTCCAGATGTTCCCGGCGGTACTGGCGCTGGTGGCTATCTACGCGCTCTTTAACAAGATTGGTGACTATATCCCCTGGCTCGGTCTCAACACCCACGGTGGCCTGATCCTGGCGTACATGGGCGGTATTGCCCTCCACGTCTGGACCATCAAGGGCTACTTCGAGACCATCGACTCCTCCCTGGAGGAGGCGGCGGCCATCGACGGTGCGACCCCGTGGCAGGCATTCCGTCTGATCCTGTTGCCCCTGTCGGTACCCATCTTGGCGGTAGTGTTTATTCTGGCCTTTATCGGTTCCATTACCGAGGTGCCCATGGCCTCCATCCTGTTGCAGGATGTGAACAATCTGACCCTGGCGGTCGGGGCCCAGCAGTACCTCTATCCACAGAACTACCTGTGGGGTGATTTCGCGGCGGCCGCAGTGCTCTCCGGTTTCCCCATCACAGTGGTGTTCCTGTTGGCACAACGCTGGCTGGTTGGCGGTCTGACTGCCGGTGGTGTGAAAGGTTAAGTTTATGGCCGGGGGAGCTGACTCCCCCCGCTATCACGATTTGCAAAGATTCAAGAGCGGAGCTCGTCATGGCTGAAGTAGTACTCAACAACGTTCGCAAAAATTACGATCCGGCTGTTCACAAGGACACCCTGCGCAACATCAACCTCTCCATCAAGGAGGGCGAATTCATTGTCTTCGTCGGCCCGTCCGGCTGTGGTAAATCCACCCTGCTACGGATGATCGCGGGTCTCGAGGACATCACCAGTGGTGAGTTGACCATCGGCGGTCGCTATATGAATGACGTGCCGCCAGTCGAGCGTAACGTGGGCATGGTATTCCAGTCCTACGCCCTCTATCCCCACATGAACATCTACGAGAACATGGCCTTCGGTCTGAAGCTCAAGAAGATGGACAAGGAGAACATCCACAAGCGGGTGATGCGCGCCGCCGAGATCCTGGGTCTTGAGCCGCTGCTGGACAGAAAGCCCAAGGCGCTCTCCGGTGGTCAGCGTCAGCGGGTTGCCATCGGTCGCTCCATTGTGCAGCAGCCGCAGGTGTTCCTGTTTGACGAGCCGCTCTCCAACCTGGATGCCGCGCTGCGGGTCAAGATGCGGATCGAGATTGCCAAGCTGCACAAAGAGCTCAACTCCACCATCATCTACGTGACCCACGATCAGGTGGAAGCGATGACCCTGGCAGACAAGATTGTGGTGCTAAGCCCACTCAAGGCTGATGCGGCCAGTAACCTGGAGCAGTTTGGTTCACCGCTGGATCTTTACCATAACCCGGACAACAAGTTCGTGGCGGGCTTTATCGGCTCTCCCAAGATGAACTTCCTGGCAGGCGAGTTGCTAGAAATTGGCGAGCAGGAGTGCGTGGTTAAGCTGACCTCTGGCGATACCGTGCGTGCCCGGGTCGATGCCCGCAGTGGCGCGGTCGGTGACAAGGTGGAGCTGGGTATACGTCCCGAGCATCTGGTACCGCTGAGCCATGCTCATGCCGACAGCAAGCTGAGCGGTCTGGTGCAGGTGGCCGAGCATCTGGGGGCCGAGTCTTTCGTCTATATGGATGTGGATGGCCACGACTTCACCGTCAAGACAACCTCGGATGTGGATGTGGCGACCGGTCAGACCTATAGTGTGGGTATTCCGGCGGAAGCCTGCTACCTGTTCGATGCCAAGGAGCAGGCGTTCCCGCGCACGGCCAAATATATCCGTACCTGATTTTTGTTGTGCCGGTTTTCCTTTCTTAATAATCAATGCCTTTTTGCCGGTCGTCAGACCGGCTTTTTATTATCTGCTCGCCGCAAATGGCGAGTGTCTGTCAGGTCTCGAGGTCGGCAGTGATATCCGGTACGAAGTGCTGGCTGGTCAGGGGCGGGCGCTCATACCCTTCGGTCTTGATGGGGGGGAGGCTGATGGGCTCATAGTGGATCACCTCATAGGGCACCTTGCCCAGCAGGTGGGCGATGCAGTTGAGGCGGGCACGGCGCTTGTCGTCCGCTTCTACCACGAACCAGGGGCAATCCTCGGTGTCGGTGTAGGTGAACATGTCATCCTTGGCGCGTGAGTACTCCACCCAGCGCGAGCGGGACTGCAAATCCATCGGGCTGAACTTCCAGCGCTTGATGGGGGTGTTGATCCGCTCCTTGAAGCGCTTCTCCTGCTCCTCATCGGAGACCGAGAACCAGTATTTGATCAGTGTGATGCCGGAGCGGATCAGCATTCGCTCAAACTCGGGGCAGGCGCGCAGAAACTCGCGATACTCGGCGTCGCTACAAAAGCTCATCACCCGCTCGACCCCGGCCCGGTTGTACCAGGAGCGGTCAAACAGCACCATCTCGCCAGCGGCGGGCAGGTGGGCCACATAACGCTGAAAGTACCATTGGGAGCGCTCACGATCGGAGGGGGCGGGCAGCGCTGTAACCCGGCAGACCCGGGGATTGAGGGGCTCGGTGATCGCCTTGATGACGCCCCCCTTGCCAGCTGCGTCCCGTCCCTCGAACAGTACCACTACCTTCAACCCCTCCTGTTTGACCCACTCCTGGAGCTTGACCAGCTCCTCCTGCAGATGGGCAAGGTGGTGCTCATAGCATTTCTTGTCCAGACGTGGCTGCTTCTTGCTCTTGTCCTTCGGCATCTTCTTCTCCTTTTTGAGTCCCTTCTTGCCGTCACTTCAGCTTGCACCAGGGAGAGTCGACTGCCAAGTAGGACGTGTTACACTGCCGCCCCGTTAGTTGGCAACAGAAGCCAACATGAAGCCATTTATGGCTATGGTGATTTGCACTGCCGTCTAATCATCAGAAGTTGGCAACAGGAGAGAACATGAAGCAATTTATGGAGATAGCGGGTCGCCGGATGGCCTATCTGGATGAAGGGCAAGGGCCGGTACTGCTGTTTGGTCACAGCTATCTGTGGGACAGCGCCATGTGGGCGCCGCAAATCGAGGCGCTCAAGGGCAGCTATCGCTGCATCGTTCCCGAGCTGTGGGGCCACGGTGATTCTGATCTGCTCCCCGAAGGTGCCTGCACGCTGGCGACGCTGGCGCGGGATCACCTGGCGCTGCTCGATGCCCTCGGAGTCGATGAGTTCGTGCTGGTGGGTCTCTCCATCGGTGGCATGTGGGGTGTGGAGCTGGCGCGCATGGTGCCAAACCGCCTTAAGGGGCTGGTGCTGATGGACAGCTTCGTTGGCCTCGAGCCGCAGATCACCTGCGAGCGTTACCTCGACATGCTGGCGATGATCGAGCAGCTCGGCACCATTCCGGCGCCCATCGTCGAACAGGTGGCGCCGCTCTTTTTTGCCAATCAGCCCGATGAAGCGCTGATGAGCGGTTTCAAGGCGCGCCTTGAAACCTGGCCAAAGGATAAGATTGCCGCCATGGTGGCGGTGGGCCGCAGCTTTGTGACCCGCGAAGATCGCATCGAGTGGCTGGAGGAGATCACCACTCCCGCGCTGGTGATGACCGGCTGCGAAGATAAAGCCCGTCCAGTGCTGGAGGGCTATCTGATGGCCGAGGTGCTGGGTTGCCCGTTCAAGGAGATCCCGGCGGCTGGCCACATCTCGTCGCTGGAAAATCCGGCCTTCGTTAATCAGCAACTGAGCGAATTTCTGGCTGCGCTATAAGTCTGAATTGGCAGCCTGACGATGGTTGTGAAAAAGGGAGCCGAGGGCTCCCTTTTGTTTGGTCTTGTTTCACAACTCCTCAGCGTTACCAGATATAGCCGAGGGCAAATCCTGCGTATAGTTCGCCATCGTGCTGGACGATGGGGCTGTTTTTGATGTCCCGATCATACCATTCGTAGTTCATGGCAAACATGCCAATCCAGTTGGGGCTGAAGCGGTAGCTGGTGATGAGGGCCGCCATCGGGGAGAGGGTGGTACCGGTATCCCAAGCGGGCCGCTGGGCGGTGGCCTCGCTCTCGGAGATGCCGCCGAAGTAGTAGTTGGCCATCTTGTCGCTGCGCAGCATCAGCCCCATCCCCGGCATGATCAGCAGGTTGTCACGCAGGATGGGGAAATCGGCCCACAGCAGCAGCTCCTGTCCCTTGCTGCGGCCGGTGACATCGCTGTTAGCACGCACGGTCAGCAGGGCGTAGGGGGTGATGATGTTGCCACCGATCCCGCCTTCCAGCTGCCATTTTCGCTGCTCCATACCACTGAAAGCGAGCGAATCCTCGGGATCCAGATTGCCAAAACGGACCCGGCCATAGCCGTAGAGGGCCACGTTCTCATCCTTGTGGAAGTAATAGCGGGCCCGATCTCCCAGAAACATAAAGTCGTCGCCGAAGTAGATAAAGCCCGGGATGGCGTAGAGGGCGTTGTCCTGCGCTTCATAACGGGCCTGTCCCCCGATGAGCGCCGCACCGGCGACAAAGCCCTGTGGCACCGGGCTGGTAGGGCTGTCGCTGGTGAGCAGATCCATGGCGCCAAGATCGATATCGGCACGCGCTGGCATGGCGGCAGCGAGGAGCAGGGCCGTTAGCCCTGCCGCTCTGATTTGACGAAAAAAGGTCATGGACACTCCGTTGTCACGATTGCAGGGGAAGCCAGTTATTTTGCGGCACTGGGCATATCTTCACGTTTTGGCCAGGCATTGATCACCGCCTTGACCAGGGTGGCGAGGGGAATGGCGAAGAAGACTCCCCAGAATCCCCACAAGCCGCCGAAGACCAGCACGGCGATGATGATGGCCACCGGATGGAGGTTGACCGCTTCCGAGAAAAGCACCGGCACCAGCAGGTTGCCATCAAGAGCCTGAATGACCAGATAGGCCACCATCAGCCAGGCAAACTCCGGGGTGAGCCCCCACTGGAATAGGGCGACCATGGCTACCGGTACGGTCACCACGGCGGCGCCGATATAGGGGATCAGCACCGAGAAGCCGACCGCGACCGCCAGCAGCACCGAGTAGCGCAGCCCCATCAGGGCGAAGGGGACATAGGTGGCGATGCCGACGATCAGGATCTCGATCACCTTGCCACGGATGTAGTTGATGATCTGGTTGTTCATCTCGACCCACACCCGGTTGACCAAGGTGCGGTTGCGCGGCAGGAAGCGGCGCAGGCTGCCCATCAAGACCCGCTTGTCCTTGAGCATAAAGAAGACCATCAGCGGCACCAGAATGAGGTAAATCATGATGGCGACCACGTTGACCAGTGAACTGAGGGAGGCGCTTACCAGATGCTCGCCGCCACTGAGGATGCGCTGGCGAATATTGTCGATGACGGTCTCCACCAGACTGACGTCGATGAGCTCGGGGTATTTGTCAGGCAGGGTGCGCACATAATCCTGAGCGTGGGTCAGCATGGCCGGCGCCTCTTTGGCCAGATTGATCCCTTGGCTCACCAGCGTCGGGATAAGACCCAGCAAGGAGGCGACTGCTACCGCAATAAAGAGGATCAGAATGACGCTGGTGGCCAGGGTGCGCGACAGCCCCGCTTTTTGCAGCCGGGCGACCGGCCACTCCAGCAGATAGGCCATTACCAGCGCCACCAGCAGGGGGGCCAGCAGATCGCCAAACAGCCAGATGATGGTGAAGCAGAACACCAGCAACAGGAAAAGGGTAACGGCATCGGGATCGGAAAAACGGGTCTGATACCAGCGCTTCAATACTTCTAACATGACGGCATCCTTACATCACTGGGGCTCAAGATGGTTGTTTCGCCCCGACAACCAACTGCAAAGAGAGGGTATTGTCCGCTTCTTGCTGCATCTCGACATGGTGGCCCTGACGGTGCAGATAGGCTGGAATATCCTGCCGAGAGCCCGCATCGGCCAGCCGGATGGTGACGGTTTGACCGCTTTGGGCCTTCCTTAACCAGAGCTTGAGCCGGATCAGCGGCTCGGGGCAACGCCAGGGGGTCAGGTCGAGAACTTCCATGGGGACTCCATCAGGCAGGTGGCCGCTATTATGGCCGTGATAAGGGCGTGAAACAACGCTTGTAGCCCTTGATGGGCAAGGGTATTCTGCCGAGGCCCTTTCTGATGGAGATAGAGATAACGTGGCACGCTTTTCCCCCCTGATGGCATCGCTTCCCCTGTTGGCTTCCCTGATGGGCGCCACGTTTCATGCCGAGGCCAACAATCAGCTTCCCGACATCGGCACGGCCGGGGTGGCGGCCCTGCCCATCGAGCAGGAAGTGCGTTACGGCAACGCCTTTATGCGTTTTGCCCGTGCCGGCTTGCCGATCATCGATGATCCGGTGCTGAGCCAGTACATCGACGATCTGGGCCAGCGACTGCTGACCAACGCCGATGGGGTGCGTTTCCCGTTTACCTTCTTCCTCATCAATGATCCCAGCATCAACGCGGCCGCCTTCCTCGGCGGGCGAGTCAAGGTGCACACTGGTCTATTCCTCTACGCCGACAGCGAGAGCGAGCTGGCCTCGGTACTGGCCCACGAAATCACTCACGTGACCCAGCGCCATATCGCCCGTTACATGGAGGCGCAGGCGAGTAGCTCGGCAGTGACCCTGGCCGGTCTGGTGGGCTCCATCGCGCTGGCGGTGATCAACCCGACCGCCGGTATCGCCGCGCTGCAGACCACGCTGGGCCTCTCCATGCAGTCCGCCATCAACTACACCCGTGACAACGAATATGAAGCGGATCGCATCGGCATGAAGACGCTCTATGATGCCGGTTTCGATCCCATGGGGATGGCCAATTTCTTCCAGAAACTGGCTGCCGAGTACCGTTACGCCAGCAAGCCGCCGGAAATGCTGCTCACTCACCCGCTGCCGGAGACCCGGATCAGCGAGGCACGCGCTCGGGCGGGCAGCTATGGCCGCCGCGACTTGCCGCCCAGCCTCGACTTCTGGCTGGCCAAGGTACGTATTCAGGTCCGTTTTGGTACCGATACCCCGCAGGGGCTGCTGAGCTACTTCGATACCCGGATCCAGAAGGGGGATTACCCGCTCAAGGATGCCGCCATCTATGGCAAGGCGCTGGCGCTGATCCAGCTCAAGCGCACCGACGAAGCTGATACTCTGATGCAAGAGCTGGCGGCCCGTCATCCGGAAGATCTCTTTATCGTCGATGCCCAGACCGACATCGATCTGGCCAAGGGACGCAGTGCCCAGGCCATCGCGCGCCTCGAGAAGTTCCGCAGCCGGATGCCGGATAACGAAGTGGTGGTGGTCAACCTAGGTAACGCCTACCTCGAGAGCGGCAACTACAAGAAGTCCATCGCCATCCTCGACCCCTATGCCCGTGCGCATGAAGAGAACAATCTGGCCTGGAACCTGCTCTCCGACGCCTATCGCAAGGCGGGCAGAATGACCGAGCTGCATATGGCGCGGGCCGAGATGCTCTCGCTGCGCGGGGATTATCAGGCGGCCATCGACGAACTGATCGTGGCGCGCGGTACCACCAGCGACCGGATGACTCTGGCTCGTCTGGAGGCGCGCATCACCGAACTGGAACGCGCCAAGAAGGATCTCGACAGCCTCAAGGGCTAACGACAGCTGGCATTGGCCAATCCAACAAGGGCGCACCACGGTGCGCCCTTGTTGTTTATGGCGGTGTGGGTAACAGTGATAGCTGCGATGGGCTAGTGACTCACGCTGCTGGCGGCCGCCTTGAGCATCTCGATGTTCGACGGGTCCAGTTCACCGATCAGCGTCTGCTTGAGCTTGCCCTCGCTATCGAGCAGATAGCTGGTAGGCAGGGCGCCCGGACGAGGGAAGGGGAGGCTGGCCTCCGCATTGGCAATCAGCAGCGGCACCTTGATCTCATATCGGGTTGCCAGTTGCCCCAGCTCTGCCGGCGTGGTCGGGTCGTAGTTGATCGCTACCACAGCGATCTCGCCTTCCTCCGCCAGCGCGTTGAGGCGCGGCATCTCCCGCAGACAGGGGGCGCACCAGGGGGCGAAGTAGTTGACCAGCAGCGGCTTGCCGGCAAAGTGGCGCAGGCTGACCGACTGCCCTGTTGCATCGGTAAATTCGGGGGCGGGCGTGCAGGCGCCCAGCAGGCCAGCCACAATCAGCCAACAAATTCGTTTCAATTCCTTTCCAATGCCGCTTACCCTGACCATCACTTTCCCCTACAATAGCGCCGTTTCTAGTCCCATCTTGCGATTAATCAGGGAGTTACCATGAGCGAGACCCAAATCTACCACAATCCGCGCTGCTCCAAGAGTCGCGAAACCCTGGCCCTGCTGGAACAGCACGGGATCGCCCCTGATGTGGTGCTCTATCTGGAGCAGGCCCCGAGCGAAGATGAGATCCGCAACCTGCTCTCTCTGCTCGGTTTTAGCGATCCGCGCCAGCTGATGCGCACCAAGGAAGATCTCTACAAGGAGCTGGGCCTCAGTGAAGTGAACGGCGACGCCCTTATTCGTGCCATGCACCAGCATCCCAAGCTGATCGAGCGCCCCATTGTCATCAAGAATGGACAGGCCCGTATTGGTCGCCCGCCGGAGCAGGTGCTGGAGATCCTCAAGTGAGCACCCGCTTCGCACGTTGGCTGACCCTGGTCGGCTTCTTCGGCCTGCTGGGCTGGGTCATCCTCTGGCATCTGTGGCTGTCACCCCATCCTGACCTCAACCCCTGGCTGCTGCCGGTGATCTGGACGGTGCCGCTGCTCTTCCCCCTCAAGGGGATAGTGCAGGGCAACCCCTACACCCACGCCTGGGGCAACTTCGTGTTGATGCCCTATTTCCTGCACGCACTTACCCTGATCACTACAGATGAGGGGGAGCGGTGGCTGGCGGTGGTGGAGCTGCTGTTCACCACCCTCGCGTTTGTCGGCACCATCTATTACGCCCGACTGCGTGGTCGGGAACTTGGCCTCAGCATTCGCAAAAAGAAAGACGAAGCCAACTGATGACAAACGCCCCGCAAGGGGCGTTTTTTTATGGGGAAGCAGGCCTATCCAGAGGGATCACTGTGCCCCTTTGCGCTGCCCGATATTGGGCCAGCTGTTGCTGGCTAAAGTCCATCAGCTGGGGATAGAAGCGCAGAAACCCCGCCTCGCATGTTTGCCACTGCGATTCATCGAGGGTCAGCAGCGCCTCTCCCAGTGGTACCGGGCGGCGCAGGCGGCGACCGATGCCATTCAGCGCTTGCCCCAGCCCCTCCCTGTTGCGGTAGGAGGCGATCCAGTTCTGCTCGGCCATCCGCTTGAGGGGGCGTGGCAGTCCATCCGGCAGGCGTGGGTGATCCGCCAATAGCTGGTCATAACTGCGTTGCAGGAAGCGGGGCAGGGGCTCGGTGCTGAACAGCCCCCAGTGCTGGCTCAGCCAGTGGTCGTAGATCATATCCACCACTATGCCGCCAAAGCGGCGCCAGGGGGCCTCGAAACAGGCGACGGCCGCCTTGTGCTCGAGATGACCATCGGTGAAGGCGTCAATTTTGCGGTGCAGCCAGATCCCCTCATCAAAGTGGGTGGCAAGCCCCGTGGGCAGCGTGCCTTTGACGAAATCGCCGAGCAGATTGCCGGTGAGGGAGCTTCGGGTGTGGGCAGCCAGATGGAGATGGGCCAGAAAATTCATCGGTAGCGGTGGGTCTGTTATGGAATGGCAAGGTGCTTCGAGCCTAACGGATCCCGCCCGCCTTGGCCATGATCGGGATTTTGCTACTGCCCGGCGGCTGCCTCTTGCCGGGCAAAATTCGGGCGTGCTAAGGTGATGCCATCTTTGTCACAGGACGCGACAAACCACCATGATGCGCAAAGCCAGAGGCTTTTTTCTGGCCTTCTACTTCAAGCCTTTCTACCTCTCCGAGTGGTTCGACGAATAGATCGACCCCCTGGAGCAGTTCACTGACGCCCGCTCGGGCGTGATCTCGCTCATCCAGATTTTGCCGCTTTTGGTCATCGCATGCATTCGCCTGCGGTGCCTTGTCCGCGCCTGTGCGCTTTTTATGTAATGGAGTACTCATGATGAAGATCAGACTGACCCTCTCAGCCCTGTTTGTTGCCAGCCTGCTGGCCACCCCCGCCATGGCCAAGGAGTGGAAAACCGTGCGCTTCGGGGTGGAGGGGGCCTACCCGCCCTTCTCCTGGACCGATGCGTCGGGTGAGATCAAGGGGTTTGATATCGATCTTGCCAACGCCCTGTGTCAGCAGATGGCGGTCAAGTGCGAGCTGGTGGCGCAGGATTGGGATGGCATGATCCCGGCCCTGCTGTCGCGCAAATACGATGCCATCATCGCTGCTATGTCGATCACCGACGAACGGCGCCAGAAGGTCGATTTCACCGAGAAATATGCCCATATTCCCAATCGCTTTGTGGCGGCCAAGGGGACCGAGCTGACGTTGACCCCGGAAGGCATGGCGGGCAAGCGCATCGGGGTGCAGCGGGCCACCACCCACGACAAGTACCTGACCGACAATTTTGGCTCGAGTGTTACCATAGTCCGTTACGGCAATGCCGATGAGGCCTATCTCGATCTGAAAGCGGGTCGGGTACTTGCCCTGTTGGCCGATGCCTCGGCCATCGAGCAGGGGCTGCTTGGCAAAGAGGGGGGCGACAAGTTCGACTATGTGGGGCCCGCCCTGACCGATCGCCAGTGGTTTGGGGATGGGATGGGGATCGCCGTGCGCAAGAGCGATAAGGAGCTCAAGGGCAAGCTGGATGAGGCGATCAAGGCCCTGCGCGCCAACGGTACCTATCAGCAGATCAACCAGAAGTACTTCAAGTACGATATATATGGTGGTTGACGGGGGGAGGGAGCTTGCTCCCTCTCTTTTCATTGGGCAAGCGACAACCGAGCAAGGAGAATTGTCATGTTGACCCTGATCGAGGGAGCCGAGATCTTCAGCCCCACCCACCTTGGCCAGCAGGATCTGCTGGTGGCCGATGGCCGTATCGCCTGGATGGGCAAGGGGTTGACGGTACCCGCAAACTGGCCGCTGCATCGGGTCGATGGTCGAGGCCGCTATCTGCTGCCCGGGTTGGTGGATCCGCTGGCCCATATTACCGGTGGCGGCGGTGAGGGGGGCTTTGCCTTTCGCACCCCGGAGCTGGCGGCGAGCGAGGCGCTTATGGCCGGTGTCACCACCCTGGTGGCGGCGCTTGGTACCGACAGCCTGACCCGCACTCCCGCGCAGGTGCTCGGCAAGGTGCGCGAGTTTCGCGCCGCCGGGGTGAGCGCCTTTATGTATACCGGCTCCTACCATCTGCCGGTCAAGACCCTGACCGGCACGGTGGAGTCGGACATCATCCTGATCCCCGAGGTATTGGGGGTGGGGGAGGTGGCCATCAGTGACCACAGATCCAGTGCGCCGACCCACGATGAGCTGGCCAGGCTTGCCAGCGAGGCGCGGGTGGCCGGGCTGCTTGCGGGCAAGAGCGGGGTCAGCTTCTTTCATGTCGGGGATGGCAAGGGGGCATTGGCCCCCCTGCGGGCCCTGCGCGATAAGACCGACATTCCGCTGCGCCAGCTCTATCCTACCCACTGCAACCGCAACCCCTGGCTCTTCGCCGAGGCCATCGAGTGGGGCAGGGCGGGAGGCTGGGTAGATCTCACCACCTCGAGCTTTCCCGATCTGCTGGAGGATGGCGAGCGGCTTGCCGCCGATGCGCTCCTCGAGCTGTTGGCCGCCGGTGTGCCTGCCGAGCGCATCACCTTCAGCTCGGATGCCAACGCCAGCCTGCCGCGCTTTGATGGCGAAGGGCGGCTAATCGAGATGCGCTGCGGCCAGATTGCCAGCCTGTGGCAGCAGTGCGTGCGCGCGACCCGGCTCGGTGTCTCGCTGGAGAAGGCATTGGCCGCGGTGACGAGCAATCCGGCACAGGCGCTGGGGCTCGGCAGCAAGGGGCGTATCGGGGTCGGGCAGGATGCGGATCTGCTGCTGGTGCACGACCGGACGTTTGCTATCGAACGGGTGATGAGTGGCGGCCAGTGGCGCGAATAAGGCTGCGGGCAATATCGCAGCCAGTGCGAGTGCGTGGTTGCTCCAAACAGCAAAAGCCCGACAACAAGGTCGGGCTTTTTTATCTGCAATGTGGGAATCAGGCTTAGATCGCCAGAAACCCGAGGATCAGGATGGGGCCGAGCAGGCTCAGGATAAAGCCGGAGACAATGGCCACCGGCACCACCTGAATGCCCCCTGATTTCTGGATAACCGGCAGGGTGAAGTCCAGCGCCGTGGCGCCGCCGTAACCGATGGCCGCCGAAGGGTGGCGTCGCATCAGGACCGGGATGATCAGAATGGCGATAAGCTCGCGCCCAAGATCGTTGATAAAGGCAGCAGAACCGAGCACCGGCCCCAGTTTGTCGGCCACCAGAATGCCGGAGAGCGAATACCAGCCGAAGCTCGAGCTCATCGCCAGACCATGGGTAAAGGGCATACCCAGCAACTGGGCCGCCAGCAGGCTGCCCAGCCAGCTGCTGAGGATGACGGTGGCGGCTATCTTCATCCCCCAGGGGTTGAGCAGGATCTGGCGCAGCCGCATGCCGGAGTTGCGCATCTGCACCCCGATGAGAAACAGCAGCAGCATCAGGGCCCACTCACTCCACTTGTCGATGGGCAGTGCGCGCAGATCCACCAGTAGACCCAGCAGCACGCCGCCGAGCACCACAAAGCAGAGCTGCAGGGATTCCCACAACAGGTGCAGCTTGCCCGGCATCTTGGCATCGCTCGCCTCGTGGGTCGGCGGCGTGCGCTTGTCGAGCCACCAGAGGGCCAGCAGGTTGCAGAGCGTGATCGCGGTGAGCATCACCCCGGCGACCTTGAAGATCACCGCTAGATTGCTGCCCAGGTTCTCCACATAGGCAAGCCCGAGCCCCATCAGAAATAGAATGAGGTAGACCATCTTGCCCAGACTCTGGTTGACCAGCTTGATCAGCCGGGCAGAGGAGAGGGGAATCAGATAGCCGATTGCCAGTGGCAACAGGATCAGCAACACATTGAGCAGCATCGAGGCCTCGATCACAAAAACTGATAAAAACGCCACCTTATCATTACTTATTGGCTCTGTGTCACATATCTCTCGCTTTCATGGCCAAAAACAGCCCTTTTAGGGGCGGATTGTTACTTTTTTGCCACAACCTCTCTGTTTGAAAAGGTTCTGTGCGAGCCCGAGTGCACCAATGAAATCAAGTTGATCCAATCGGGGTGCCGATATTTCGCTCTGCAAGGGTCTGCATAAAGCCATTTTGGTGCCGGTTTGGCACACATCACGCTTTTCTCTTGCCACTGATATGATTGGGGTATAAAAAGGCGGTATCGGAACAGCCATTGAAACGGCTGTTTATGCAAACAAAGTGCTGAAAAATACGCAAAGAGCGAATAAAAATAGAGCGAATCCTCTGAAGACCCTCGTTCTGTATTGTTTTTTCACTATCCGGGTGATATTTTCGCTGAAGGTTGCCATCGGTTAACTTTTTGTTAAATGGACGATGGTTGAGTCACGCCCCTGCGGCGTCTAGGGACAGACAAGGTTGTAATGGATGAGCGACGTTGCCGCACTGGAAGTACGTGATCTGCACAAATATTTTGGCACCCACGAAGTGCTCAAGGGCATCGACATGACCGCCCACAAGGGGGATGTGATCTCCCTTATCGGCTCCTCCGGCTCGGGGAAGTCGACCTTTCTTCGCTGTATCAATCTGCTCGAAACCCCCTCATCCGGCACAGTCTCGCTCCATGGCGAGCTGATCCGGATGAAAACCAGCCGCGCCGGCGAGCGGTTGCCCGAGGATATGCGTCAGGTGGAGCGGATCCGCAGCCGACTGGCCATGGTGTTTCAAAGTTTCAATCTCTGGTCACACATGACCATCATGCAGAACATCATCGAAGTGCCGATCCAGGTGCTCAAGGTGCCTCGCGCCGAAGCACTGGCCAAGGCGGAGCAACTGCTCAACCGGGTTGGACTCTGGGAGCGGCGTGACTACTATCCTGGCCACCTCTCCGGTGGTCAGCAGCAGCGGGCCGCCATTGCCCGTGCGCTGGCGGTAGAGCCCGAGGTGATGCTGTTTGACGAACCCACCTCGGCGCTGGATCCCGAGCTGGTAGGGGAGGTGCTCGGCCTGATGCGCGAGCTGGCCGAAGAGGGGCGCACCATGCTGGTGGTGACCCACGAGATGTCGTTTGCCCGGGATGTATCTAACAAGGTGATGTTTCTGCATCAGGGGCGGGTGGAAGAGGAGGGCAACCCCAAGGAGATTTTCGCCCATCCCAAATCCGAGCGGTTCAAGCAATTCATCTCCTCCATCTACTGATGGCGGGATGCCTGGTTACCCAATCAACTGTTTTATCAAGGAGAGATACATGAACAAGCTGATGCTGGCGACAGCCGTAGTTACTGCCCTTGCGTCCGGTAGCCTGATGGCCAAGGAGTGGAAAGAGGTCCGGATCGGGGTTGAGGGTGCCTATCCCCCCTTCTCCTGGACCGAGCCCAGTGGCGAGGTGAAAGGCTTTGATATCGACATCGCCAACGCCCTGTGCGAAGAGATGAAAGTGAAGTGCACCCTGGTCAAGCAGGACTGGGACGGCATCATTCCGGCGCTGCTGTCACGCAAGTTTGACGCCATCATCGCCACCATGGACATCACAGAAGAGCGCAAGAAGAAGGTGGACTTCACCCAGAAGTACCAGCACATTCCGGCCCGCTTCGCTGCCAAGAAGGGCACTGATGTGCAGCTCGACAAAGCCTTTATGGAAGGCAAGTCCGTCGCGGTGCAGCGTGCGACCTCTATGGATACCTTTATTACCGACAACTTCCCCAACGCCACCATCAAGCGTTACGGCACCGCCGATGAAGCCTATCTCGATCTGAAATCCGGTCGTGTGGACTATGTGCTGGCCGACTCTGCCGCCATTACCGACGGTCTGCTGAAGAAAGAGGGCGGTGATGCCTTCGAATTCGTCGGCCCGAAACTGACCGATCCCAAGTGGTTTGGCGAGGGTGCCGGTATTGCGGTGCGCAAGGCTGACAAGGATCTGAAAGAGAAATTCAACGCCGCCATTCTGGCGCTGCGTGCCAACGGCAAGTACAAGGAAATCAACGACAAGTACTTCGAGTTCGACGTATACGGCGAGTAAAAACCGGAACCGTGTACGGTGAGTCATTCGCCACATAGATAGCGAATAACAGGCCGACCGGCTCACCTCGTCAGTCGTCATCGGGCCCGTTCTCTCCGTGTGGAGCGATGGGCCCTATTAATTGCAATGGAGCTGCATCTGACCGTGTTAGGGATGTGGGTTCTCTTGTTGTTCAGAGGCATCAGCCCACTCGATAAGTTGCAATGGAGCTGCATATGTTTGATTTGAAAGGATACGAAGCCTCGCTGCTGGAGGGCGCCTGGGTCACCCTGGAAGTGGCGCTGGCCTCCCTGCTGCTGGCACTGCTGCTCGGCATGCTGGGGGCGCTGGCTAAACTCTCCCCCTACAAGTGGGCCAGGGCTATTGCCACCGGTTACACCACCATTATTCGCGGTATCCCTGATCTGGTGTTGATGATGCTGCTCTTCTTTGGCGGCCAGGTGCTGATCAACGGCATCTGCACCTGGGTCAACGAGACTTACAACAGCTGGTTACTGGAGAGTAATCCCAATCAGGAGTGGGTCTCCCTGCTCCCGGACTATATCGACATCAGCCCCTTTGTGGCCGGTGTCGCGACCATCGGCTTTATCTTCGGCGCCTACATGACCGAGACCTTTCGCGGTGCCATTCTGGCGGTAGACAAAGGTGAGCTGGAGGCAGCACGGGCCTTTGGCATGCGGGCAACCCAGGTGTTTGTGCGGATCCTCTTCCCCCAGATGATGCGCCACGCTTTGCCGGGGTTTGGCAATAACTGGCTGGTACTGCTGAAAACTACCGCGCTGGTCTCCATCATCGGCCTTGATGACATGGTGCGTAAAGCCTCGCTGGCTGCGGGCTCGACCCAGCAACCCTTCACTTTCTACATGGCCGTGGCGCTGATCTTCCTGATCTTCACTGCCGTCTCCACCTCGGCGCTCAAGTGGGCCGAGCGTCACTATGCCATCAAGACGAGGTAAGCCATGGATTTCTCAATCATTCTCAAAGAGTGGCCCACCTACTGGGAGGGGCTCTATACCACCGTCTGGCTGGTGGCCCTCTCTCTGATCCTTGGGTTGATGCTGGCGGTGCCCATGGGCATCCTGCGCAATAGCCGCAACTGGCTAATCAAGGGACCGATCTGGGCCTATATCTACTTCTTTCGCGGCACCCCGCTGCTGGTGCAGCTCTTTATCATCTACTACGGCGCCGCCCAGTGGGAGTGGCTGAAGAACAGTGCCGCCTGGTCGCTCTTCTCCGAAGCCTGGTTCTGTGCCCTGCTGGCCTTCACCCTCAATACCGCCGCCTATACCGCCGAGATTGTGCGCGGGGCGGTACACAATATGCCGCGTGGCCAGATTGAGGCGGCCAACGCCTTTGGCATGACCCGCTGGCAGACCCTGACCCGGATCATTTTGCCCAACTCGTTTCGTCGGGCGCTGCCGGCTTACAGCAACGAGGTGATCTTCATGCTGCAGGGCTCGGCGGTGGCGGGCATCATCACCATCGTCGATCTGACCGGCGCGGCGCGGATCATCAACTCCCGCTACTACAGTCCGTTCGAGGCCTTTTTGACCGCGGGGCTGCTCTATATGCTGCTCACCTTTGTCATCGTCTGGCTGTTCAAAAAGTGGGAAGCGCGCTGGCACGCCCACCTGCGCCCGCGCAGCGTTTGACTGGTCATCGCGCATGAAAAGCCCTGCCACAGTCGGCAGGGCTTTTTTCACCCGGCAATGGCCATCGGCCGTTTGCCAAATGGTGGCCGAGCAGGGACAATGCCTGCCCGAGAGCAGCCGGCGTACCGGTTGCAGGCCTTTTTCCTGTCCCCCGAGGTGTTATGTACCGGATCCTGTTTCAACACGCCGATTTTCTGGTTATCGACAAGCAGCCCGGCATCGGCATGCATGACGAGAAGGGAGAAGAGGGAGGAGAGACTGAGCCCGGGCTGGTCAATCGCGTGAAGGCCGATACGGGTCTGACCCTCTATCCGGTACACCGACTCGACAAGATGACCTCCGGGCTGGTGCTGCTGGCTCGCACCACGGAGGCGAACCGTGAGCTGAGCATGGCTTTTGCGGCCCGTGAGGTGAGCAAGCAGTATCTGGCGCTCTCCGATCGCAAACCCAAGAAGAAGCAGGGTTGGGTGAAGGGGGATATGCAAAAGGGGCGCGGCGGCAGCTGGATGCTGGTGCGTACTCTGGATAATCCTGCCATCAGCTGGTTTGATTCGGTGTCGGTGCGCGAGGGGCTGCGGCTCTATCGCATCAAGCCACAGACCGGCAAAACCCACCAGATCCGGGTTGCCCTCAAAAGTATCGGCGCCCCCATTCTCGGGGATGAGCGCTATGGCGGTACGCCAGCCGATCGCGGCTATCTGCACGCCTGGCGACTGAGTTTTACGCTGGCGGGCGAGCCGTTCGACTTTGTCTGCCCGCCCGATGTGGGGAGTGAATTTGTCACTCCCGAGCTCACGGCCGCCATCGCAGCCCTTGCGCCCTGATGCTTATGCGCCCAGCGTCTGACACAATGATCCATTCAGCGAAAGAGCGTGATCCTGACGGACGTGCACCGCGCTGGATCCTGGCCGACTTTGACGACACCCTGGCCCCCGGCGACAGCCACGCCGGTCTGCTGCGCTATATCTTGCGCCGCCGGATCTGGCCGTTGTTGCTGTTGCCAGTAATCGCGCTCGGTGGCTTGGTCTATCTTGCTCCCAGTCAGCGGCGGCGCGGTATCTCCCTTATCTGGTGGGCCATCACCTTGGGGCTTTCCTCTTTGGGCTGGCGCAAGCTGGTGCGTGCCTATTGCCGCACCAGGCCGGGGCTGTATCGTCAGGCTCGCGAATTGCTGCAAAGCGAGGGCGCGCGCTGCTGGGTGATCTCCGCCAGTCCCTGCGCGCTGGTGCGAGCCCAGCTCTATCAGCAACTGCCCGGCCAGTTGCCCCACCGGATCATTGGCTCGCAGATGTACTACCGTTTTGGCGGCCTGATGCCGCGCTTCTATTGCCACGGCCAGCACAAGCTGCTGCCGGAGATCTGCGCCCTCGATGCCGAATTGGCCTTGAGCGACAGCCTGCACGATCTGCCGCTGCTGGGGTTGGGGAAAGAGGCGTGGTTGATCAATCCGACGCCCACGCGACTGCAAAAAGCCCGGGCCCGCTTGCCCCATCTGCTGGTCAAAAACTGGCAACTGTAAGCCAAAGCTGACAGCCATGCGGGTCGTCACCGTTTGATCCGCAAGGCTGCGACTTGAATGTCACAATCCATTTACATTATTTGCTGCCAGCTGCGAAAAACTATCTGCAACCCGCCTCTTCTCTTCCTGCTACGCCCTGCTTCTAATGAAACAAGTTGTTAACACTTGCCGCGCCGCTGGGTGCCGCAATCCGTTTTAACCGAATCAAGAGCAAGGAGCGCCCGATGAATGCCACCTCTTCCGCCACCCATACCATCAATCCTTTAGGCACAGACGGTTTCGAGTTTGTCGAGTACACAGCCCCCGATGCCAAAGGGATTGCTGCCCTCAAGAGCCTGTTCGTTTCGCTCGGGTTTGCCGAGGTCGCCAAGCACAAACACAAGCAGTGCTGGCTCTACCGGCAGGGGGATATCAACTTTGTGGTCAATGCCGAGCCTCACTCCCAGGCGGAGCAGTTTGCCAGCCTGCACGGGCCGAGCGTTTGCGGCATGGCATTTCGGGTGAGCGATGCGGGCAAAGCCCAGCAGTACGCCATCGCCAAGGGGGCCAAGCCCTTTGTCGGCAAGATTGGCCCGATGGAGCTCAATATTCCCGCCATCTACGGTATCGGCGAGAGCACGCTCTCCTTTGTCGACCGCTATGGCGACAAGGGCTCCATCTATGACGTGGATTTTGTCTTCTACCCCGACTGGCAGTCCCGGATGGCAGAGGTGGATGCCGGTCTTATGGAGATCGATCACCTGACCCACAACGTCCATCGCGGCAATATGGATGTCTGGTCCAACTTCTATGAGCGGATCGGTAACTTCCGTGAAATTCGCTACTTCGATATCGAGGGCAAGCTGACCGGGCTGCACTCCCGTGCCATGACCGCGCCTTGTGGCAAGATCCGCATCCCCATCAACGAGTCGGCGGATGACAAGTCCCAGATTGAGGAGTACCTGCGTCAGTACAAGGGGGAGGGGATCCAGCACATCGCCATGGCCTCCAGCGATATCTACCACACCATCCGCACCCTGCGCAGCCGCGGTACCGGTTTTATGCCGACCCCGGATACCTACTACGAGAAGGTGAACAGCCGGGTCGAGGGGCATCAGGAGGATCTGGCGGCCCTCAAAGAGCTGCGCATCCTCATCGACGGCTCCCCCACCAAGGATGGCATTCTGCTGCAGATCTTCACCGATACCGTGATAGGCCCGGTCTTCTTCGAGATCATCCAGCGCAAGGGTAACGAAGGGTTTGGCGAGGGCAATTTCAAGGCGCTGTTTGAATCGATCGAGCTGGACCAGATCCGCCGTGGCGTGCTGGATGGCGGCGAGGATGAGAAGGGTACCCGCAAAGAGGGAGCGAGCGATGCGTAACTGGATTAACTTCCCCCATCGGGAGGGGACCCACTCCCGGCAAGCCCATGCCGACCTGCCGGAGCAGGCCATCTATGAGCGCGAGCTGGGGCGAAGCGGCTTTTTCGGCCCAGCTACCCACATGCACCACAAGCATGCCCCCACTGACTGGATCAGTTGGGAGGGACCGCTGCGGCCACGGCTGTTTGACCTCAATGCCCTGCAGGATGAGGTGAGTTCCCTCTCCCCTTGGGTGGCCCCCGATATTCTCAGCAACCCCCACTGCCGCTATCGCATCTGGCGGCTCTCCGAGGCGATGCCGTTTCTGGTGCGCAACGCCGACGGTGACGAGCTGCTCTTTATCCACGAAGGGAGCGGAGAGTTCTTCTGCGACTACGGCCACCTGACTCTTCGCGATGGCGACTACGTAGTGATCCCCCGCGGCACCATGTGGCGCATCGAGCCGACAGCACCCCTGTTCATCCTGATGATCGAGGCGACCAACGACAGCTACCAGCTGCCGGATAAGGGGCTGGTGGGCAATCACGCCATCTTCGACCCGGCGGCGCTCGATGTGCCCGCCATCAATGAACGCTTTTTAGCCCAGCAGGATGAGAATCCCTGGTCGCTGCAGGTGAAGCGTCACGATCAGGTGTCGGTCATCACCTGGCCCTTCAACCCGCTTGATGCGCAAGGTTGGCACGGGGACTTGTGCGTGGTGCGCCTCAACTGGCGGGATATCCGCCCGCTGATGAGCCATCGCTACCATCTGCCGCCGTCGGCTCATTCGACCTTTGTGGCGAGCCGCTTCGTGATTTGTACCTTCGTGCCGCGCCCCATCGAGAGCGATCCCGGCGCCCTCAAGGTGCCCTTCTATCACAGCAATGACGATTACGACGAGGTGCTCTTTTACCACGCGGGGGATTTCTTTAGCCGGGACAATATCGAGCGGGGCATGGTCACCTTCCATCCCGCCGGTTTCACCCACGGCCCCCATCCCAAGGCGTTTGCGGCAGGGCAGGCCTATGCCAAGAAGTTCACCGACGAGGTGGCGGTCATGCTAGATACCCGCGATGCGCTGAACATCGGCAGTCTGTGCGAAGGGATCGAGAACACCCGGTATGTCTCCAGCTGGCAGCGCCCGGACGCTGCTGCCGGCAAATAAGGAATCGCTTATGAAATTGGCAACATTGAACAATGGCAAGCGCGATGGCGCTTTGGTGGTTGTGAGCCGGGATCTGGCCCGGGCGGTGCGGGTGAGCGAGATTGCCCCGACGTTGCAGACCGCCCTCGACGAGTGGGCCGAGGTTGCCCCCAGGCTTGAGGCTGTCTATCAGCAGCTTAATGAGGGCCGCGTGGCCGAGGCGTTCCCCTTTGACGAAGCATCTTGCCTCTCTCCGCTGCCGCGCGCCTATCAGTGGGCCGATGGCAGTGCCTACGTCAACCATGTGGAGCTGGTGCGCAAGGCACGCGGCGCCGAGATGCCGGAAAGCTTCTGGCACGATCCCCTGATGTATCAGGGAGGCTCGGACAGCTTCCTCGCCCCCCGTGGGCCGATTGTGATGGGCTCGGAGGAGTGGGGGATCGATTTCGAGTCGGAGGTAGCCATCATCACCGACGATGTGCCGATGGGGGTGAGTGCGCAGGGGGCCGCCAGCCACGTCAAATTGCTGATGCTGGTCAACGATGTGAGCCTGCGCAACCTGATCCCGGGGGAGCTGGCCAAGGGCTTTGGCTTCTTCCAGTCCAAACCGTCCAGCGCCTTCTCGCCGGTGGCCATCACTCCAGATGAGCTCGGCGATGACTGGCGTGATGGCAAAGTGCATCTGCCGCTTCTGACTCACCTCAACGGTGCCCCGTTTGGTGCGCCAGAAGCCGGGGTGGATATGACCTTCAGCTTCTTCGAGCTGATTGCCCATGCCGCCAAGACCCGTCCCCTAGGCGCTGGCTGCATCATTGGCTCGGGCACCGTCTCCAACTACGATCGCAGCGCCGGTTCATCCTGCATCGCCGAGCGCCGCATGCTGGAAATTCTTGATTGTGATCAAGCTATAACCCCCTATTTGCAGTTTGGTGATAGAGTGTCGATCGCGATGGAGGATCGCTCTGGCCAAAACCTGTTTGGCACCATATCTCAACAGGTGGTGCCAGCGAGCGGTCAGGGAGGTTGATGGCCAGCGCCGGTTGGCGGCAAGGATTTTCGGGATATGTCCGGATCACGACGAGCCCTCAACCGGTGCCGGATACACAAGGAGGCAGGTGGCGAGCACCTGCCGGGCTTCGGGCCCAGATAAGATGCAGGGACAGATTATGTTGCAGTTGTTTGGCTATTGGCGTTCGTCGGCAAGTTTTCGGGTGCGGATCGTGTTGCAGCTCAAGGGGCTCGCCTACGAGCAGCATCCCATCAATTTGCGGCAAGGCGAGCAGAGCGAGAAGGCCTATCGCCGGATCAACCCGCAAGGGCTGGTGCCGTTTCTGGTGGATGGCGATGTGCAGATCGGTCAGTCGGTCGCCATCATGGAGTACCTTGACGAGACCTATCCCGCCTATTCTCTGATGCCCTCTTCCCCCGACGCGCGGGCTCGGGTGCGCCAGATCGTCAACATGATCGCCTGTGATATTCACCCGCTCAACAATCTGCGGGTGCTCAACTATCTGGAAGAGCACTTCAGGGCCAACAACGAGCAGGAGGCCCGCTGGTATCGCCACTGGATTGACGAGACCTTCACCGCCCTCGAACAGCTGTTGATGACCACCGCCGGTGTCTACTGCGTCGGCAACGAAGTGACCCTGGCCGACTGCATGCTGGTGCCCCAGGTCTACAACGCCCGGCGCTACGACATGACCCTGGAGGATTACCCCACCATCCGTCGCATCGTCGCCAACTGCGAGCAGTTGCAAGCCTTTATCAAGGCCGCCCCCGCCAACCAGCCGGACGCGCAGTGACCTACTGACTTGAATCGCGGGATGGCATCAACACGCCATCCCACGCGTCACATCTCCTCATCTCTCTATTCCCCTCTCTGTGCGCTTTTTGTTCTTCGTGTTGACGGCTGAATGTCGCCAATAATCCTTCGCTTGTCACACTTATCAACATTTTGCATCGACTGAGTCTTTGTTATTGGTGCTTTGGGCTGCCAGTCACACTCAAGTCAGTGGATTGGGCCTAGTATCGCCACGCCAGCGGGACAACGGAAAGCAGAGATGTGAACAGGTCGTCTATCAGGGGGCCTTGGCTACCTCTCTGGTTTCCACGGTTTATCCGCACTGCTTTTTACGTGTTTACGGTTTGATGGCCCGCACTGCCCGGCCCGTGTCACCGCGCAGATCCCTTGTGACAGCGGCAGGTTGACTGGCGAGCCACCGCTTATTTGCAACCACTCTGTGCAACAAGGAGATCTCATGCATTCCTTCAAAAAGTGCGTCGTCGCACTCTCCATCAACCTTGCTCTCTTCTCGTCGGCGTTCGCCTGTACCACCTTGCTGGTCGGCAGTGAAGCCAGCGCCGATGGCTCCATGATGGTGGCCCGCAGCGCCGACAGCGATGCCCTGAAAGCCCAGCATTTCGTGATCCATCCGGCCAAGCAGGGTCAGAGCGGAGTCCATAGTTCCAAGGCCCACAACGGCGCCAATGATTTCAGTTATCCCTTGCCGAAAAACTCCCTGCGCTATACCACAGTGCCGAACTGGAAGACCCAGCTGCACGGCGCCACCGGATTTAATGAGAAGGGGGTCGGGGTGAGCGGTACCGAGTCTATTTTTGCCTCACCCGAAGCGCTTGCCTTCGACCCCTATGTGGAAGAGAAGGGGATCACCGAGGATGATATTCCCGATGTGCTGCTCTCCCGGTCTACGTCGGCACGCGAGGCGGTCGCCTTGCTTGGCAACATCATCGAAACCATAGGGGCAGGAGAGGGATTTGGCGTCGCCGTGGTGGATGATACCGAGCTCTGGTATCTGGAGACCGCCACCGGCCACCACTGGATGGCGCAGCGTCTGCCGCAAAATCACTATTTCGCTACCGGCAATCAGGGCCGCCTGCAGCAGTACGATCCCGCCAGTGCCGACATGATGGGCTCGAAAAATCTGATCGAATTTGCCACCGAGAAGGGGCTCTACCATCCGCAAAAGGATGGGGCATTCAACTTCTCGAAAGCCTATACCCGCGATGACGAGCGGGACCGCACCTATAACGATCCGCGAGTCTGGACTATCCAGCAGATGTTCAACCCCTCGCTCAAGCAGGCGGTGGATGCCGGTCGCCAGTTCCCGGTCACCCTCTCCCCCGAGAAGAAGATGACGCTGGAGGAGGTCAAGGCAGTGCTGCGCAATCATTATGACGGTACCGAGCATGATCCCTACAGCAAGGGGTTGAACGGTCAGGAGCCGTGGCGCCCTGTCAGTGTGTTTCGTACCTATGAGTCCCATGTGATGCAGGTTCGCCCCTGGATGCCGCGTGAGGTGGGGGAGGTGACCTATGTTGGACTCGGCATGGCGGACTTGACCGCCTTCGTTCCCTACTACAGTGGTCTGGAAGCCTATCCGGCCCACTATGCCATGGGCAGCGACAAGGCCGACAGCGACTCCATCTACTGGAAATATCGCAAACTGCAGACTTTGGTAATGACCGATTACCCCAAACTGGCCCCCATGGTGAAGCAGGCTTACCAGAGCTGGGAGGCGAAGATCGCCAAAGAGCAGAAAGAGATGGAAGCCAACTATCTGAAAACGGTCAAGACCGACAAGGCCGCAGCCAACAGCCTGCTCAACGACTTCAATCTGCGAGTCATGAAGGAGGCCGAGGCGTTGACTGAAGAGCTGACCAACCAGATCTTCACTGTGCGCACTCAGGATATTCAGGCCGATATCTTCTTCGCCAACAAGGCGAAAAAGGACTGATTGCCCCCCCATGATGTGGTGAAGCGGCAGAGCGTGTCGTCATCCATTTCCTGAGTGTGGTGATCCTCTCACGGCCACCCCGGTTATCAGAAGACGACATAACGAAAAGCCTTCACGGAAGTGAAGGCTTTTTTGCAGAGTGTTCCGGTGATAGCGACAAAGCCTGTCTGGCTAAAAACGGTACTCGATATGGAGGGTATGGCTGTCCAGCCCCGGGTTCTTGTCATACATATAGGCGTTGGACATGTGCTCATATTGATAGCCGATCAGCCAATTCTTGGTGATGGCGTAGCCGAGACCGATGCCCAGAGCGAACTGGAAGGGGCCGCCATAATCCTTGAAGCCGTGGCCGCGTGTGCCAAATTGATGTTGATTGAGCCAGACCATTTCGCCGGGTATCCAGGTCACCCAGTTACCCCATTGGCATTCGATACGGGCGCCGCCTCCCAGTCTTGCGGTCTCTTCATCTTCTACCTTGAGTGTTCCTCCACGCACCCCCAGCCCAAATTGGCAGCCTGAGTCTCCCCAGCGCCAGAACATATGGTGAAACTTGGCGTCGGCGAATTTGATGTCGAGCTTTTCATTGCTGAATGCCTTGCCTAGTTGCAGGGTAAGAATATTGTCATTGGCTATCGCTCCTGCGCTGGTGAGCAACGAAACCAGCAGGCCGATCCTTGATAGAGTGTTAGCGTCCATGCCCCCTCCAATGTCGTTGTGACCCTGTGTCGCTGATTCAATCGGACACATATCAGGCATAGTCAACGGACAATAACCCTGTCAATCACGGCCAGAAAAACTAAAAAAAATCATGTTGGTCGATAAATGGGCTATCGCGTTGATGCCCTTAATAAGGGGAGGTCATCAGCATCCCGGCTTAGTTCGTTATTTGAACAAATGTGTAACATGTGACGTGATGATGCTCGCTGGCGTGGACTGGTTTATCGCGCAGGGTGAGGAGTTTGAGAGGGATGTCGGATATGACTTCCTGGGTAAATCAGATTTCTCCTATTTCATTTTCATTGAAAAATCAATATTGTGACTTCACAAAAATTAATTTTTTCTGGAAGGGAAGAGGAATAATTTAGACGTTTCTAAATTAATCTGGAGCATCATCAAAATTATTTACACCATGTGAATACATTTTTTGCCAATGAAAAATGAAATAAAAAATTCTTAAAAAACAGTATTTTGCTGATTTTTTCATCGGGTGGGGATTGCAGGTGAAATTTTTGATTGTTGACCCAATTGCGGCTTATTGGTAGCATTCAAAAAAAACGAGAATAAGTATGATATACGTCACATTGTGACGCTTTCATGCACGGGTTGGGTGCTTGCATTATAATCTATCTGCTGGCTTTTTGAGCTGGCAGTCCACGTATTTTGTCCCTCCTGTATTTATTTCACATCCATTTTGTATGCTTTTTATCCGGCAGGATGTCATCGCCGTGCGGTAGCTATGTCTAATTTTCCCGGCACCTCGTGTTGTGCGGTAGCTATGGCCAAACAAGAGATGCTGGCATCATTTGTGTAACACTTTGCCAACATTTGAACTGTGTCACCCGTCTTGAGGCTTATGACTGCTCTGAGCAATACAGACGGTGTACAGCCTGATATCCATCATAACTATTCGCGTTTTACTCGATTTGTTCAGAGCATTCTGCAATGTACGCAGTAAACGCTCATATATTGAGCAAATCACGCTGATCCAGCTTGCATCAACCGCTTTTTCAAGTCTTGACTGATTGCCTGTTAATGAGGTACTTCATGGCCCACTTTGGCATATAGAGGATATGAAAATCTTCGTAATGCTGAATATTGCAGTTCTTCTTGGGTCGCAAAGATAACCAGCAAATCGGTAAAAAATTACCAGAGCATAAGACTGTAAAGTTTTAAAAGATTAACATTTGACTCCATGGAAAATATTGACACATGAATTATGCAACCCGGTTATTGGCGATTTCATTAGCCATACAAGTTGGTGGCTGCGCATATGAGCCAAAGCAGGTAGAAGCGTCTCGTCCTCTCGTCAACCCCTCGATTGCTACCGAATTGCATGTCATGCCTCCCGATCTGCAGCAGGCGCTGAATACGCTGCCACAGGGGGCAGCATTCAGTAGAAACAATGTGACCTATACCCTGGGGCAACGTTATGTTTCTGCTCTGGGTCTTGAGTGCGTTGAGTTGTTGTTTAACAGTGTGCAAGGCCACTCGCAAAGACGTGCGGCATGCAAGACTGAAGAACAATGGTATCTGATACCTCAACTGGAACAGACCTCTGTCAGCAACCTTCTTGCTGAGCAATAAAATGAAGGCAAATGGTTTGAAAAAAATGAAAATATATCAGCTTGGCACACTTCTGTTCCTCATCAGTACATCCTGCACAACCATGACCCTTGCCGCACCTGATTTAGCGCAAGCAAATGGATCATCATTTGGTTACACCCTTTCAGGAAAAGCTGCAGAAAACACCGGCCCCCAGCTTGGTGGTCAAGCTGCACTGAGTGGGCAGGCAAACACAAGTTCAACGACCGGGAGTTTTACTCAACAGAATCGTCAAGGGATGTTGTTACCCGGTGAGGCAGACGTACGAAAATTACTGCCCCTGGCAGAGGCAGGATTACCTCCTCCTTATGGCGCCAATCTGTTTGCAGGTGGGTATGAGACTGAACGCAGTGATGGTTTGAATGACAATTATCTGATAGCTCCGGGTGACAAACTTAATATCTGGATCTGGGGAGCCGTCAACTTTTCAAATGTAGTGACGGTAGATAATCAAGGTAATATCTTCATCCCTGATGTCGGCCCGATCAATGTCAAGAATGTACCTGCCAGCCAGGTCAATAATCTGGTGACCAGCAGGATTGGTGATGTTTTTACAAATAATGTCAATATCTACGTCAACCTGTTGACAACAACTCCCGTGAGTGTGTTTGTCACTGGCCCGGTAATACGGCCAGGCCAGTATGCGGGTCAATCCTCTGACAGTGTGCTCTATTTTCTAAAACGGGCTGGGGGGATCGATTCGGAGCGCGGCAGCTATCGTCAAATAAAGGTATTACGCCAGAACCAGGTCATCCAAAAAATCGATCTGTATGAATTCATGCAGCAGGGCAAAATGCCCAAGCTCTCTTTTAAAGATCAGGATGTCATCCTGGTAGAGCCACAGGGCCCGATGATAAATGTCGCGGGCAAGGTTCGTAATCCCTTCCGTTTCGAATTGACTCAGCGTAATACGCTAGGCTCGGAGCTGGTCAACTACGCACTGCCGCTTGCCAAGGTGAGTCATGTCGGGGTGATAGGTGACCGTCCAAGTGGTCCATTCTCCATCTATTTACCTTACAAGGATTTCGCCAGCCTTCAGCTTAAGGATGGTGACAAAGTCTTGTTCAATGATGATATGCATGCTCAGGTTTATGATGTGCAGGTCGCAGGTAGCTATATGGGGCCCTCATATTTCACTGTGCGCAAGCAGACCAAGCTGCATGAGCTGCTCAACCATATTCCCATTGACCCACAGCTTGCCGATTACCAATCCATCTACCTGATGCGCAAGAGTGTCGCTGCACGGCAAAAAGAGATGTTGGAAGAGTCGCTCAACCGGTTGGAACGCAGTGTGTTTACTGCTCCTGCCAGCTCGGATGGTGAAGCGGCGATCCGTGCCAAAGAGGCAGAACTGGTGATGCGCTTTGTCGAAAAGGCCAGAAAAATTCAGCCACTTGGCAAGGTGGTGGTCGCAGACAAGGGGATTGTTGCGAACATTCAGTTGGAACAGGGTGACCAGATTGTCATACCGAACAGAACCGACCTGATCCAGGTCGGTGGGGAAGTGTTGATGCCACAAGCTGTGGTCTATAACGCCAATGCGACTCTCGATGACTATGTGGCCTGGGCGGGCGGATTCACCGAGCGTGCGAATGACCAGCGGATAGCCGTGGTTCATGCCAACGGATTGGTGGAGTTTAAAGATAAGGGGAGTGTCCAGCCCGGTGATCAGATCCTGGTGTTGCCCAAGGTCGACAGCAAAACCATGCAATCGGTCAAGGATATTACTCAAATTATCTATCAGATCGCCGTGGCTGCTAACGTAGCAATTAACTAAGCCGCTGATTGCGGCGTAAGACAGACTCGCCTCGGCGAGTCTGTTATACGGTAGAGCGACTTAATGAATAAACCGATTCTTAATCAAACGCCGCGCACATCCCTGCAGGTGTTGCGAGATGTTGTATTTGGCCTGCTTATTCGCGAGCTTAAAACCCGCTTTGGCAATTATCGGCTGGGCTATGCTTGGGCATTGCTAGACCCATTGTTGATGATAAGCGCATTTAGTTTGATCTTTGGTTTACGAGGTTCGAGTGGTTTTGGCGGCGCACCTGCGCCACTATTTATTACTGCGAGTTATTTACCTTTTCTTTTTTTTAGAAATGTCGTCAGTAAATTGCAATCAGCAGTTAGTGCCAATATGGGCTTGTTCTGCTATAGACAGGTAACGCCGTTTTCTACCTTTATTGCTCGCTTCATGCTTGAAACCATGATTGGAATCATCGTCGGCTGCATTTTAGTCATGGGACTTTTGTGGTTTGGTTTTGATGCCATCCCTGATGACCCGTTGCAAGTCATACTCATTTATTTCTTATTGATGGCATTTTCATTTTCACTTGGTATTATTTTTTGTGTTGTTTGTAATTTGTTTCAAGAGGCCGACAAATTTCTCGGTTTGTTGATGATGCCGTTGATGTTCATCTCATGTGTCATGTATCCACTTATGACAATTCCTGCCCAGTATCAGCACTGGTTTTTATGGAATCCGCTAGTGCATGCAGTTGAATTGATCAGAAGTGGGTGGCTTGCTGGTTACAGTAGTCCAAATGTTAGCTGGATATACTTTTCAAGTGTGACACTGATATTGTTAACATTTGCTATGAGCTGCTATCGTTTGAATCATCGTCGATTAATTTCCAGTTAATGTGAAATAATATGATCATTCTTGATAATGTAACCAAGTATTATCCGACAAAATTTGGACGCAACTATGTACTACGGGATGTCAGTATTGAATTGCCGCGGGATCGTAACATTGGCATTTTAGGTGTCAACGGGGCTGGTAAATCTACCTTGTTACGCTTGTTGGGGGGTATGGATGCGCCTAATGAAGGGCGTGTTATTCGTCAATGCCGTGTATCCTGGCCGTTAGCATTAAGTGGTGGATTTCAAGGCAGTATGACCGGACGAGAGAATACGCGCTTTGTCTGTCGTATTCATGGTGTACGGGATACCAAGACGGTTGAAGAGTGGGTGAAGGAGTTCTCAGAGATCGGTCAGCACTACGAGTTACCCATCAAAACCTATTCCAGTGGTATGAAGTCAAAATTCAATTTCGCCGTCAGTATGGCCTTTGATTTTGATATTTATCTGACGGATGAGATCACCTCGGTAGGCGATGCGCGCTTTAAACAGAAATGTATTGATGTGTTTAATCAAAAACGCGAAACAGCCAGTCTTATCATGGTGTCGCACGATATGAAAAACCTTCGTCAGCAGTGCGATATGGGTATTCTGTTGCGTAATAGCAGACTGGAAGTATTTGACAATATCGACGATGCCATCCGTATCTATCAGAATCTATAATAAGCCAAATTCAACATGACTCAACTTATCAAATCAGAAAAGTCCTCACGCTTTGTGCGCAAGTTGCGCAAGTTAAGTAAAGCGCCGAAACAGTTTTTTATTGACTCCAGCGGTTATCAGATTGCTCATCGTTCTTGGCAAAGTAGTCTCAAATTAGGTAGCTTCTTGTGGGTGGTACTTTGCTTTGCGATCGCGACAGTCTATTTTGGTTTTATGGCATCTGACCGTTATGTCAGTCGTGCCGAGTTGATCATCAAGCAAGCTGATCAAATCAAGATGTTACCCGACGCCTTGTCCATGCTGGGTATTGGGGGTAGCAATCATCAAGATGTGTTGTTAATTCAAGACTATTTAAAATCATGGGATATGCTAGCCAAGCTGGATAAAGAGCTCGCCCTCAAATCACACTACCAAAGTGGTGCGGCAGATTATTTTTCACGCTTGTCTGATGATGTCAGTCGAGAGGATTTCATCAAGTACTATCGCCAGCATCTGGGATTACATCTTGATGAGTTGTCCGGTGTACTTACCATCGAGTTGCAGACATTTGATCCCCAATATGGCCAACAGGTTGTGGCCCTGATGCTTAAAGAGTCAGAACGCTTTATCAACAAGTTGGGGCATCAAGTGGCTCTCGATCAGCTTGCTTTTGTCGAAAAGGAAGTCGATCGGGCTTATCAACGGTTGCAAGATGAAAAAGCCAAGGTGCTGGCCTTTCAAAACAGCCATCAACTTATCAGCCCAGAGTCGACCAGTAGCGCACGCTTGGGAGTGGTCAGCCAGATTGAAGGCGAACTGGTGCGCCAACAGGCCGAGCTGAAACAACTGCGCAGCTATATGAAGGATTCCGCTCCCGCCGTTGTCTCGGTACAGAGCCGGGTTGATGCCTTGACCAGGCAACTTGAGCAGGAACGAGCCAAGTTGACCGGTCAGGACAAGGACGCCATGAATGAAATCACCGCCGGCTATCTGGATGTGCAAACCCAGGCAACCCTGGCGGCAGATCTCTATAAAACCGGTCTTATCAGCCTGGAGCAAGCCAGGGTTGAAGCGTATCGCAAGTTGAAGCACCTGTTGGTGATCACTCAGCCTACACTGGCGGAAGATGCCGAATATCCGCGTCGCCTTTATAACCTTGCTACCGTGGGTGTACTGCTTTGCCTCTTCTATGGTCTGATCGTGATGGGGTTAGCGACATTACGTGAGCACCAGGATTAATCACTGCATGATAAAGATGATATTGGGATTTTGATATATTTTGAAATCAGGGCATACCTAATGCTTTCGGCAATTATTGCTACCTACTGAGCGACAGTTAATAAATCTAACAAGCTATACATTTTATTTTCATGATTATGGAATAAGTTTTTTTGGGAAAAGTATCTATTTACCATGGCAGCAAATCTATTGGTAGTAGATAGAGAGGATGTCATCTTTTTCCAAGTTGATATCCATTCACTATAAGTTAAACCAACAAGAGCATGGGATATGCGAAAAACAATACCTCGAGTAACAAATAATAACTCATTGCACGAAATTAAAAATGAGCTGGCAGTGCTGAAACAGGCGTTAGTTGAAAAAGATAACCTTCTGAATACAGTAAATGAGAGCTCGTTTGCCTTGCAAGTTCAATTAGAGATCTGTCAAGGCAAGTCAGCTCGACTCACCGCTGATAATGTGGCATTGAAGGCCCGCATTAAGGGGCTTGAACAAGATCATCAAACTAGAAACGCTGAACTGGCCACGCTCAGCAAGTTGATCATGAAATCTGATGAGACCGCTCAACAGAGTGCTGCACAGTTGAAAAAGAGTCATCTTGAACTGGATAGTTGTAAAAATGAACTCAGCAAGACTAAAGCCGCTTTAGATATATCTCAAACAAAATTAAAGAAAGCTGAGTCAGAACTTGGTCTATTGAAACAGTCACACAACAAGACCAAGCAGGAACTTGAGAACGAACTCGGTAAATTAAAGTCTCAATTAGTTAAAGAGAAAGAGTTAAATCATTCACTTTCCTCCCAGCTAACTAATCTGCAAGATAATTTGAATGTCAGATTCAGTGAGCTGGCTAAACTTAGTAATATTTTAGAAGTAAAAGAGCGGAAGCTGCTGGCTAAGGATAATGAACTGTCTATATACAAGGAACAGCTAGATAAACTGAAAGCCTCCTTTGCATGGAAAGCGGCAGCTCCCGCACGTGCATTGAGTAACAAATTTAAAAAGAAAAATACTAAAAGTATGTTACGTCAGCATGCCGAGGTTGTTCAAAACTCAGGCTTGTTCAGCGTCGACTGGTATAGAAAAAACTGTCCTGAGATTGATGAACTTTCCATTTCTCCGGTCGAGCATTATTTGACCATAGGTTTTAAAGTGGGTTTGACTCCCAGTGAGCGTTTTGACGGAAATGATTATTTAGCGAGGTATCCCGACGTACAACAAGAAGGGGTAAATCCTCTTTTACATTATCTCATGTTTGGCAAGAATGAAGGCAGAACGATCTAATTTTTCGGGATTAAAAAATGAATAACTTCGATGCTCAATGGTATTTGAATAATTATAAAGATGTCGAACTGTCCGGCATGGACCCGTATCAGCATTATCAAAAAATCGGTAAACTGATCGGCCGTCATCCTATGGACCCAAATAAAATAGCGGCCAACACGGCACAAATTGCCAAGAGTGCAGCAAAGCCAGCCCCTGTCGGTAATAAAGCTATCCGCGGTGATTTCAACCTGAAAGCGGGCGGGAGTGGCGAACTCTATGGCTGGCTGGCCGAAATCGGTGATCCGGCCCCCCGTGAAGCGTTAATCAGCATAGATGGTAAACAGTATAAAGTGCTGGCCGATGTCAAACGTGAGGATTTGGCCAAGAACAAGATCAACAATGGTCAACATGGTTTTCGCTGGAGCGTACCTGCTGAATTTATCGATGGTAAAACCCATCAACTAGAACTGGTTGATGCCAAAACCGGGCAGTTGCTCAAGCAGACAACTACCTCCTGGCAGCATAATCGCAAGTTTACCTGCTTTGATGAGTTTTTGGCCGAGTCAATGGTCAACCCGATGATCTATGCCCCCTATCGGGAAGAGGACAAACGCTGTTTCGCCATGATGGAGAATACGCGTCGTTCGCTGGTCGCCTATACCCAAACAAATAATCTCGATGCGTTAGTCAGCATCATCATGCCGGCATACAACCGGGAAGATACCATTCCTGCCGCCATTACCTCTGTTCTGGCACAAACGTACCCATATTTTGAACTGATCATTGTCGATGATGGCAGTACGGATGGAACCATCCAGGTGGTTGAGGAGTTTATGGATGAACGGGTTCGTCTGATCCGCGGGCCTGGTCGTTCTGGCGTCTCTGAAGCTCGTAATATCGGTTTACGGGCAGCGAAAGGTGAGCTGATTGCCTATCTGGATTCCGACAATACCTGGCAACCTGAATACCTCAGCGCCATGGTCGCCGCCCTGCACAAGAGCCCTCATGCCCAGGCTGCCTATTCTGGCCAATATCTCTATCGTGGCACGCATCCGGAACCGTTTGCGATCCGCTTTGCCAGTTTCAATAAGGGTCTGCTGGAAAACCGTAACTATATTGACCTGAACTGTTTTATGCATAACAAGCAGGTCTTTAAAAAGACGGGAATGTTTGACACCCAGTTGAAGCGGTTTGTCGATTGGGATCTGATCCTCAAGATCAGCAGTGAATTCACCATTATTTCGGTGCCGGTGATCCTCTCCAACTATTTTTATGAGCTGGCAGAAAATGCCATCACCAATGACCATTCGTTAAACGGTTTTATCGATATTGTGCGAGAACAGCACAACACCCGTGAATTTATCAAGGGGCGGGCCCTGTTGCGTTATGGCCAGAGCGAACCGGTCAAGCATCGCTTGCCCAAGCCAAAATTGGCACATCACGTCACCATCATTATCCCGAACTATGAATCGCTGGAGGATATTCAGGATTGTCTCTCTTCCATTCGCAAGTATTACGATAGCAAGCAGGTCGATATCATAGTGGTCGACAATGCGTCAGCCATGGCAGTCAGAACCTATTTGCGGGAGCAGGCGGTCAAAGAGTTTGATATTACCTATATCGAGAATGAGTTTAATGCCGGTTTTACCTATGCGGTGAATCAGGGGATCAAGGCGGCCAAGGCCGGCAGCGATATCGTATTGCTTAACAACGATGCCTTGCTGACGCGTACCGCACTGGTAGCCATGCAGCAACTGGCCTATCAGGATCCCAATATCGGCCTGGTGGTTCCTCGTCAGGTACTGTTTGCCAATACCAAGACCATTACGACCCATGTGCCGTTTGCCAACCCCGGCATAGATTGCGATGTCAACCTCTCGCAGCATCACAAGAATATTGCTCGGGTGCCCTTGCTGCACGACGGAGAGCAGGTGGAGATCAGCTTTGCCCCCTTCTTCTGTACCTATATGCGCCGCGAGATCGTCGATCAGGTTGGTGGGCTTGATGCCGAATTTGGGCGCCACTATCGCTCGGATCGGATTATGTGTGACTATCTGCGCCACTTGCTGGGAATGAAAATTCTCTATACCAGCCAGGCGGTGGTCTACCATAAATTGCAAAAAGCGACCGACGGTATGCGTAAAAGTGATACAAAAAGTGCCGAATTTGAGCTGATGTTCAAAAAGAATCAATGGGATCATGAAAGCCTGATCAAGTTTTCATTCTCGAAAGCGATGTGGGATATATGAGCATGATGAGTAATATTATGGAGTCAATTGCCAATAATGATTTTTTCATCCCTGAAAAATATGCTGATATTACTGGGCTTACATTCGAATCAGAAATGGATGCTTTTACACATTTCTTGAGTCATGTAACAAATGAAAAGACATCAGAACAGCTGGCATCTTCAACAAATTTTGATGTTGACTTCTACCTGAATAAATACAGAGATGTTTCAAGCGCCAAAGTAAATCCGTTTATGCATTATATTCGCCACGGTTGCTTTGAAGGACGATATTTCAGAGCTTGGAGCAGAGATGAAAATGAAATTATCAATAAAGCAAGAGTGTACTATAGAAATGGTAACTTTAAAAAAGCACTTGAGATAATTATTGATTCAACTGTTCTGAAAACACGTCACCCAGAAATCTTGTTATTCCTTGCTGAAATATATGAAGCTCTTTCATTATTTGAAAAGCAAAGAGAAATCATTCTTGAATCTTTTAAAAAATACCCAAGACATCTATCTACATTAATATCATATGGCCGGTTATTATTAAAAGATAAAAGTGTTTGTTCTTATGATTATTGGCTAGACTTTGTAACGAAATACCCAAGGGTAGAGCAAGGCTATTTGTATTATGCTGAGTCAATAAGGTTTCACAATAAATTTAATTCAGATGATTATTCTAAGACAATATCTTACTATCCTCAGGCTACCAGAAAAAAGTTAATTGCAGATGCAATACAAGTACTGAATGAATCTTTGGTTGATAACTCTAGTAGAGTAATAAAATCAGTTGTATTTACAGACGCTAATATAGACCTAATTCGACACTGTAATGAATCGCTAATAATAGCAACGAATCCTGATTACGTTAACGTTGATTTTATTAATTTTGATGTTATTTTTAGCCCAATTGAAAATAACTTCAAGTTATTAGATGTTCTCTTTAAAAAATACGGAAAATTAAACTCTGTTACAATTAACATAAGTGATTTGCATTCTATTTCTGAGCGTGAAGCTAGGAATATAATTGCAAAAGCTATAGATATATCTGAGCTTGTTCAAATTGCCGGTATTGATTTTAGGACTGATATCAAATCACTTGTTATTTTGCGTCGAATAACAAAATCTATAGATATAACTAGTCTTGAGTATCAAGATGATAGTGTCAAAATTATAAAGTCAAAAAACTCTTTCCCTTTCAGTATTTTTGGCGATGGTTTGAAAAATATTGTTGACAGTGTCTGGATTGATGAGCTCAAACTTTTAAATAAATTAAAAGAATCCATTGATAGTAAAACTCCTTTTAGTTTTGTAAGGTTGGGGCATGGTGAAAATCGTATTCTAGGTTATTCCTATTCTTTTTCAAAAGAGGATGCGGACCATACAACACAGATACTTTTTGGTGAAAAATTAAATCATCAATCTCTGGAGCATCTTTCATATTTATTAAAGCAATCTTTTTCAAATGCAGATGTTGTCGGAGCTCCAATATTTAGAGGCTTTGATGCTAGAAGTGATTTAAAGATCGTAGATAACTCAACCTATATACATCTTAGAGACTTTACGTGTTTTGAAAAAATATTATTGTGTGATGTGAATGCACATTTGAAAAGTTTTAGAACTAATCTGTTTGGTAAAATGTTATCCAATGCTGGACATGTCAATATAATCGCATCAAGAAAAGTGGACGATATAATATCAGATTCGCTGGGTATATCAACACATCAGATATTTATTCCGACTGAATTTGCTTTTTCTGATAATGATATAAAACGAACACCTGTTAAAGGAAAACATTACCCAGATTATTTCTCCAGAATAATGATGGAGATAAATGATAGGGTTGAATTAGGGGCGGTTTATTTAGTTGGTGCCGGGATTCTGGGTAAGATTTATTGTAATGAAATCAAAAAACATGGTGGAATTGCTATTGATGTAGGTTCATTAATAGATGGCATTGCGGGGTTGAAAACACGAACAATACCTCAAGAAGTAGAATGGCTGAATTTTAATAGCGAGCTGAGATAACTATGAATATAACAATTGCAGGCACCGGCTATGTCGGTCTTTCCAACGCGGTATTGCTGGCCCAGCACCATCAGGTCATTGCACTGGATGTGGTGCCAGAAAAAGTCGAACTGCTTAATCGCCGTCAATCTCCCATCGTCGATAAGGAGCTGGAAGAGTATCTGGCAACCAAGCGGCTAAATCTTAAAGCGACGCTTGATAAATACGAAGCGTATGAGGCGGCCGAGTTTGTGATTATCGCCACGCCCACCGATTATGATCCCGAGACCAACTACTTCAATACCAGCACGGTCGAGGCGGTGATCCGCGATGTGATGAGCATCAACCCCAATGCGGTGATGGTGATCAAGTCCACCATTCCGGTGGGCTTTACCGAGCGGATGCGCGAAGAGCTCGGTACCGAGAATCTGATCTTCTCACCTGAGTTCCTGCGCGAAGGCAAGGCATTGTATGACAACCTGCACCCTTCCCGTATCGTGGTGGGGGAGTGCAGCGAACGGGCCCAACGTTTTGCCGACCTGTTGCAAGAGGGGGCCATCAAGCAGGATATTCCGGTATTGCTGACGGGCAGCACGGAGGCGGAAGCGATCAAGTTGTTTGCCAACACCTATCTGGCGATGCGGGTAGCCTATTTCAACGAGCTGGATACCTATGCCCAGTCTCACGGTCTCGACAGTCGCCAGATTATCGAAGGGATTGGCCTGGATCCCCGTATCGGCAGCCACTACAACAACCCCTCCTTCGGTTACGGTGGTTATTGCCTGCCCAAAGATACCAAGCAGTTGCTGGCCAACTACAACAAGGTGCCCAACAACCTGATCCGCGCCATTGTCGATGCCAATACCACCCGCAAAGACTTTATCGCCGACAGCATTATTCGCCGCAACCCCAAGGTAGTGGGTATCTATCGTCTGGTGATGAAGGCGGGCTCGGACAACTTCCGCTCCTCCGCCATTCAGGGGATCATGAAGCGGATCAAGGCGAAAGGCATCGAGGTGGTGGTGTTTGAACCGACCATCAGGGAGGAGCATTTCTTCCACTCTCGTGTTATTCGCGATTTGAACGAGTTCAAGGCTGTGAGTGATGTGATTTTGTGCAACCGGATGGCCGCTGAATTGAGCGATATGGCGGACAAGGTTTACACCAGGGATCTATTCGGTTCCGACTGATATCTGCAATAGCGTATGGGGCTGGGGTCTGTTTTCCCAGCCCCGACATCATGATGTATAATCCTGCAGTTTTTCATCCTGATTGAGAACCCGCCTTGAAATTATTTATTGCTGCAATTGTCAAAAATGAAATAGATGGATTGCTCGAATGGATCGCTTTTCACCGGGTACTCGGTGTCAGTGGATTTATTATTGCAGATAATGGGAGTAACGACGGTTCGCGTGAACTGCTCGGCTCTCTGGCCAAATTAGGGGTGGTTACTGTATTTGACCATCCAACGGTGGGGCTGCAGAAACCGCAGTTGCCTGCATACGATAAAATTTTGCGCACTTGCCCGCGTGATGTAGATCTGTTGGCATTTATCGATGCTGACGAGTTTTTGTTGCCATTGGAGTCAAATGATTTGCGTCCGGTGGTCACACAATGGTTTGCAGATAATAGTGTCAGTGCCGTTGGATTGAATTGGTCTAATTTTGGCTCCAATGGTGAGACCTTTGCAGGTGAGGGGCTGGTGATTGAACGCTTCACGCAGCGTGCACCCCTTGGTTTCAATGTGAACCACAACTTCAAGAGTATTGTGCGCCCCTCCCGGGTTGACAGTTTTTTCAACCCTCATTTTGCCAATTTGCGTTATGGGCGTTATATCGATGCCAATGGTAGTGACATGGTATTACATGCCAAACACGGTAATGGTGTGAGTGCTCAGGTCATCTGGAATGGCATACGAGTCAACCATTACGCAGTTAAATCATTGGAAGAGTTCCTGCTTGGGAAGCATTTGCGTGGTAGTGCGGCAACGGCCAATCGAGTCAAACATAAGGCTTATTTTCAGGCGCATGATCGCAATGACGAGCAATGTCTGCTGGCCGCGGCACTGGCCCCCCAAGTGAAGGCCGAGATGATGATACTGAGTGAACAATTAGCCGCCCTGCCCGCAGAAAGAGAGGTGTCCAATCACTCCTGGTTAGCGAGCAGCATTAAAAAGCTGATTAAATAACTGCTGTTACTTATTAATTCTATTCTTCACGGTCTGTCACTGGTGTGGCGGACTATTTCAATGTCCCCTCAGGTTGTAAATTCATATATGTATAACGATGGTCATTGGCAACCTCTGGCATTGCCTGACGCTTTTTCATGCCACTCTGGCTGGCTCCTGATCCGGGGGACAATCGTGGCGAGCCAACCACGAGGGGAGACTCGTCTGTGCTGGCAGTGCGGACAGGGAAGATGGCATGAGCAGGTGTTGCCAGTCACACGTCGTGGCACCTTGCAGGAGCTGGTCTATCTGCCCACAGGAGCCAGCCATCTCTCTTTACTGGCCAGCAGCAAGGGCGCGGATTGCCATGTAGAGATTAGCGAGCTTCGTTGTGTCTCTCCTATTGAGAGTATCTGGCGTCGATTGCGCCGGGTCCTGCCCTTTTATCGACGCCTGACGAACATCAAACGCAAGAGATTGGGTCTCTCATGGCATTTGTGGCTCACGGATCTGCAGCAGGCTTACCAACTTGTCGGCAGAGTACGTGACGACAAACCGCTCGATAGCTATGAAGAGTGGCTGGCAAACTTCGACGCTCTGGAACCCGCAGAGTACAAGCTGATTGAACGCCTGTTGGCACGTTGGGACTCATTGCCACGTGTCTGTTTTCATCTTGTTGGCGAAAAGAGTGACCAGAGCCGCCAGCAGACCCTTGATAGCATCCAGGCACTCTGTTATCCGGCAAGTCACATCAGGCTGCAGGAGCATGGCGCATCCTCAGATATCCCCAGTCAGCCTGGCGGCGAGTGGCAGTGGGCGTTGCCTGCGGGTGCCCTGGTGTCCCCCAGCGCCCTATTCTGGGTGGCCCATCAGTTACGCCAGGATCCGGATTGTTTATGGCTATACGGGGACCACGACCTGCTTGACGAGAGAGGCAAACGTCACTCTCCCAACTTTAAACCTGACTGGAATGAAACGCTGCTGCAGAGCCAAAACTATATTGGCTGGTGTGGCTTGTGGCGTGAACAAGGCGCAAGCCAAATCCCCTTTGATGCGGCGGCATGCTATCAGTGGTGGCTACAGTTGGCACAACAGTGTGAGCCAAACCAGATTGCCCATATTCCGTCATTGATGATGCATCTGCCTACAAGTGCGTTGCTTTCAAATGATTATGACTCACTGAAAGCGAAAGAGAATTTACTGCCATCAGGAGTGAGCATTGGGGCTGCACCTCATGGTATATGTCGTTGGCACTGGCCATTGCCAACGCAATTGCCATTGGTCTCTGTGATTATCCCCACCCGAAATGGTCTCGCTCATTTACGCCCCTGTATTGAAAGCCTGATCAACAAAACCCATTACACCAATATGGATGTCATGGTGATGGATAATCAGAGCGACGACGAGGAGACCCTTGCTTACCTTGCCCATATCGAACAGGTTTATGGTGTCCGAGTGATTTCTTATGATCATCCGTTTAACTATTCAGCCATCAATAACCTGGCGGTAAGCAAAGCACGTGGTGATCTGGTCTGCTTGCTGAATAACGATACCGAGGTGATCAGCGCTGACTGGCTGGATGAAATGGTTTCCCATTTATTGCGCCCTGGAGTGGGCGTAGTCGGTGCAAAGCTCTATTACGGAAATGGTGTGATTCAGCATGCTGGCGATGCTGTCGGACCTGGCGGTTGTGCAGATCACCTTCATAATGGTTTGTCCGCAAACGATCCCGGATACCAGCGGCGGGCTGTCAGTGCTCAAGAGTTGTCAGCTGTGACGGCTGCCTGTTTATTGACTCATAAAGATTTATATATTGCGCTAGGTGGACTTGATGAAACGCATTTGCCGATAGCGTTTAATGACGTCGATTATTGCCTCAGAGTGCGAGAGGCCGGCTGGCGAGTAGTCTGGACGCCTTTTGCTGAACTGTATCATCATGAGTCTATTTCCCGCGGTAAAGATGTATCAAAACAACAGCAGAGACGAGCAAAATCTGAGTTGCGATATATGAGAACGCGATGGGATGGTGTGCTTAAACACGATCCTGCCTATAACCCTAACTTGAGTTATGAACGTCCTGATTTCTCTCTAAGCAGAGCTCCTAATATGGTGTTGCCATGGATGAATTAATTCGCAGGAAACTATTCAAGCCCTATCTTAAACTCAATAAACAGAGTTATGGCAGCCAGCAAAACTCTGAAATTGACAGTGAGCGATTGTTTATATTGCATGAAGGGAGATCCCCTACATTGGCCTATTTTGAATCGGCTATTGCCAGTCGATTTTCTGATGCAAGATGTCAATGCGTTGATATTCTTGTTTCACCTGAAATCCCTATTCCGGAAGGATCTGCTCTTGTCATTATTCGATTTATCTCTCCTAAGTGGCAACAGCATATAGAAAGATATATCGACAGATGCTCCCGAATAGTTTATTTCATGGATGACGATCTGTTTGACCCGACGGCGCTATCTACGCTGCCCAAAGAGTATCGCAGCAAGATAATAAGGCGCTCGGCGGCTCAACATCGATGGATCACGCAGTACTGTGATGATATCTGGGTATCTACAGCATACTTGGCTAAAAAATATTCCCACCTTAATCCGGAAATTGTTTCCGCAAAACCATCACCATTACTTCTTGAAAAAAGAAAACCAGTAAGAATAGCTTATCATGGTTCAAGCTCTCATCGGGAAGAGAAGTACTGGCTGCGGCAAATCGTCGAGGGGGTATTGGAAGCCTGCCCTAGTGCCAGCTTTGAAATTTTTGGCGAGCATGATATCTATAAATATTATCGCGACCTACCAAGAGTTTCAGTGCTGCATCCAATGAGTTGGCAAAATTATCTTGCGTATACCAAGACCCATCAGTTGGATATCGGATTGGCGCCTCTGCTTGAATCTGATTTTAATTTGGCACGTGGTCCCGTAAAATTTTATGATTTTGTCAGAATGGGCGCTGTGGGTGTATATAGCAATTGCGCTCCCTATAACGATTTTATCGAACAAAACATCAACGGCATTCTGTTGGAGAACGACCCCCAACGCTGGGTTGATGCAATAACATTACTGATTAATAAAGAAAAGAAACGAGCTGAGCTAGCCAATAATGCGAAACTATATGCTTATTCTTTAGCAAACTGATAACTATAACCTGCACGAGATAATACATGCCTAATAATAATTTTTTAGTGCGAAAAGCTGTTATACCTGTAGCCGGTCTTGGCACCCGAATGTTGCCTGCCACCAAGGCTATTCCGAAAGAGATGCTGCCGATCGTGGACAAGCCGCTGATCCAATATGTGGTCAATGAGTGTGTGGCAGCGGGTATCAAAGAGATTGTACTGGTGACCCACTCTTCAAAAAATGCTATCGAAAACCATTTCGATACTTCGTTTGAACTGGAGGCGACCCTCGAGTCTCGCGTTAAACGAAAGCTGCTCGACGAGATACAGAATATTTGTCCGAAAGATGTGACCATCATGCATGTGCGTCAAGGAGAAGCCAAAGGATTGGGCCATGCCATTTTGTGTGCCTATCCGGTCATCGGTGACGAACCGTTCGCCGTTGTTTTACCCGATGTCATTCTGGATGAATATACTGCCGATCAACACACCGAAAATTTGGCTGCCATGTTGGTGCGTTACAAGTTGACTGGACAAAGCCAGGTAATGGTTGAACCCGTGCCACTGGCTGATACCGATAAATATGGGATAGCTGATTGCAATCAGGTCAAGTTGCAGCCAGGTCAGTCCGCACCCATTACTGGGTTGGTTGAAAAACCGGATATTGATGAAGCCCCCAGCAACCTGGCCGTCGTTGGTCGTTATGTGTTGAGCAATAATATCTGGCCCTTGCTCAAAAAGACGCCTCCCGGAGCTGGTAATGAGATCCAGTTGACCGACGCGATTGCCATGTTGATTGAGCAAGAAACGGTTGATGCATTCCATATGACAGGGCTGTCCCACGACTGTGGCAATAAGGCTGGTTATATGAAGGCCAATATTGCCTATGGCATGAGGCACCATGAAATTGGTCAGTTTGTGACTGACTATATCAACTCCCTGACCTCACAAAAAATCGAAAAGGCTAGTGTTTAATATGAAAATCCTCGTGACCGGCGGTGCCGGCTTTATCGGCTCTGCCGTGGTGCGCCATATCATCCGTGATACCCAAG